>JBBIQI010000016.1:0-7060 GCA_037442465.1 Burkholderiales bacterium | reverse complement strand
CTCGGGATGACAGGGACTTCTCGGGATGACAAGCCGTCGCTCGCGACGACAGGACGGCGCTCGACAAGCTGCCGCTCGGCATGACTGGCCGGCGGGATTCCGGTGAAGCGGTTTGCGTCGCAGGCCAACACGTCGCATGGCGACCCCAAGCGAACGCGGCGAGCGCGCGTACGCAAGAATCGGTGTGGCCGGTGCTGCGCCTGCTCGCAGCGGCGCAGCGCACCGCTGCGAGCAGGCCGTGCTCAAGCCTCGATGCGCTTTCCGCTCTCGGGATCGAACAGGTGCATGTGCTCGGGGGCGAAGCGCAGCGGCAGGTGCCCTTCCTTCGCGACGACCGACGTGTGCAGCCGCGCGGCGATGCGCGCGCCTTGCTTGTCGGCGCCAAGATGACCGTAGACCAGCGAGTCGGAGCCCAGCAGTTCGATGAAGTCGATGTCGGGGCCGAGCAGGGCGGCCTCGGGCGGACAGGCTTCCAGATGTTCGGGCCGCACGCCGAGCAGTACGCTGCGGCCGTCGAGCGCGGCGTGCGCCACGGGCAGCATGACGCGAATGTCGCCGTCGCCGGCCAGCGCCTTGCCGCCGTCGACAAGCCGTCCGGGGATCAGGTTCATCGGCGGCGAGCCGATGAAGCCGGCGACGAACGTGCTCGCCGGTTTGCTGTAGACCTCGAGCGGCGCGCCGATCTGCTCGGTGTGACCGGCGTTCATCACGAGCATGCGTTGCGCCAGCGTCATCGCCTCGACCTGATCGTGCGTGACGTACAACGTCGTCGTGCGTAGCCGCTGATGCAGCGCCTGCAGCTCGCTCCTCATTTGCACGCGCAGCTTGGCGTCGAGGTTCGACAGCGGCTCGTCGAACAGGAACACCGCCGGCTCGCGCACGATCGCGCGGCCCATCGCCACGCGCTGGCGCTGGCCGCCCGACAGTTCGCGCGGGCGGCGCGCGAGCAGCTTGGACAGCTCCAGGATCTCGGCGGCGCGCTGCACGCGCGCGTCGATGTCGGCCTTCGCGCGCCGCTGGATCTTCAGCCCGTACGCCATGTTGTCGTACACGCTCATGTGCGGGTACAGCGCGTAGTTCTGGAACACCATCGCGATGTTGCGGTCCTTGGGCTCGAGGTCGTTGACCACGCGGCCGCCGATGGCGATCTCGCCGGCTGTGATCGTTTCGAGCCCCGCCACCATGCGCAGCAGCGTCGACTTGCCGCAGCCCGACGGACCGACCATGACGACGAACTCGCCGTCGCAGATCTCCATCGAGATGCCCTGAATGACCTGAACGTTGCCGAATGACTTGTAGACGTTGCGGATCGAGACGGCGGCCATCTATTTTTCCGTTTCCACCAGCCCTTTGACGAACCACTTCTGCATCGCGATCACGACCAGCGCCGGCGGCAGCAGCGCGAGCATCGCGGTGGCCATCACCAGGTTCCACTCGTTGGCGGCGTCGCCGCCGACGATCATCCGCTTGATGCCGATCACGACCGTGTACATCGACTCGTCGGTCGTGATCAGCAGCGGCCACAGGTACTGGTTCCAGCCGTAAATGAACTGGATCACGAACAGCGCCGCCATGGTGGTCTTCGACAGCGGCACCACCACGTCCCAGAAAAAGCGCATCGGCCCGGCACCGTCGATGCGCGCCGCCTCGGCCAGCTCGTCGGGGATCGTCATGAAGAACTGGCGGAACAGGAATGTCGCGGTCGCCGAGGCGATCAGCGGCAGCGTCAGTCCGGCGTACGAGTTCAGCATGCCGAGGTCGGCGATGACCTGGAACGTCGGGATGATGCGCACCTCGACCGGCAGCATCAGGGTCACGAAGATCGCCCAGAAGAAGAACATCCTGAGCGGGAAGCGAAAGTAGACGATCGCAAACGACGAGATGATCGAAATCGCGATCTTGCCGAACGTGATCGCCAGCGCGACCACCGTGCTGTTGGCGAGCATCGTCGCCACCGGCGCTTTCGATCCCTTCTCGGTGCCGGCGAACAGGACCTGCCGGTAGTTCTCGATCAGCTGGTCGCCGGGCACCAGCGGCATCGGCGCCGCCATGATCTGCTCGAGCGTCAGCGTGGAGGCGACGAAGGTCACGTAGACCGGAAACGCGATCGCCACCACGCCGATGATCAGCACGGCGTGCGAGAAAACATCCAGCCAGGGGCGGCGCTCGACCACGTTGCCTCTCGTCAGTACTGGACGCGCCGCTCGATGAAGCGGAACTGCACCACCGTCAGCGCGATCACGATGGCCATCAGGATCACCGACTGCGCCGACGAACCGCCGAGGTCGGCCGCTTTGACGCCGTCGTGATAGACCTTGTACACGAGGATCTGCGTCGACTGCGCGGGGCCGCCCTGGGTGATCGCGTCGATGATGCCGAACGTGCCGAAGAACGCGTACACGACATTGACCACCAGCAGGAAGAACGCCGTCGGCGACAGCAGCGGGAAGACGATGGTCCAGAAGCGCCGCGACGGACCGGCGCCGTCGATCGCGGCCGCCTCGATCAGCGAGCGCGGGATCGACTGCAGTCCGGCCAGGAAGAAGAGAAAGTTGTAGCTGATCTGGTTCCACACCGCGGCCATGATCACCAGCAGCATCGCCTGCTCGCCGTTGATCACCCAGTTCCAGTGAATGCCGAAGCCCTTGAGCCAGAAGGTGACGATGCCGATCGACGGCGCGAACATGAACGCGTACAGCACGCCGGCCACCGCGGCCGCGACCGCGTATGGCCAGATCAGCAGCGTCTTGTAGACCATCGCGCCGCGCACGACCCGGTCGGCCATCACCGCCAGCAGCAGCGACAGCGCGATGCCGATGCCGGCCACCGCGACACTGAAGATCGCGGTCGTGCGAAACGACGCGAGGTAGTTCGGGTCCTTGAACAGCGTGTAGAAGTTCTGCAGGCCAACGAACTGCGTGCGCAGACCGAACGCGTCCTGCAGCTGGAACGAATACCAGACGGCCTGCGACGCCGGCCAGAAAAAGAAGACGATCGTGATCGCCAGTTGCGGCGCGACCAGCACGTACGGCAGCCACGCCGAACGGAAGACGACGCGCTTTTCCAAAGCTTGCGCAGTGCTGCGAGTCCCTCCCCGCTAGGCGGGGAGGGTGAGGGAGGGGTGCCGTGGCATCACGCCGCGGGCGAGCCGCGCTAGCGGTTCGCCGCCTCGAACTGCCGCAGCAGTTCGTTGCCGCGCCGCACCGCGTCGTCGAGCGCCGCCTTGGCGCTCTTCTTGCCGGCGAAGGCCGCTTCCAGTTCCTCTTCGATGATCGTGCGCCCCTGCACGAAGTTGCCGAACCGCAGCCCCTTGGAGTTCTCGGTCGGCGACTTGTGGGTCAGTTGCAGCACCGCGGTGTCGCGGCCGGGGTTCTTGTCATAGAAGCCGGATTTCTTCGTCAACTCGTAGGCCGCCTGCGTGATCGGGACGTAGCCGGTCTTGATGTGCCACTCCATCTGGATCTCGGGCCGCGACAGGAACGAGAAGAAGCGCGCCACGCCCTTGTACTCCTCGGCCTTGCGCCCGCTCATCACCCACAGCGACGCCCCGCCGATGATCGAGTTCTGCGGCGCGCCCGGCACATCGTCGTGGTACGGCAGGAAGCTGAGCTGCCAGTCGGTCTTGGCCGCCTTGATCGTGCCGCCCAGCGCGCCGGCGCTGATCGTGGCCATCGCACACTCGCCGCTCTGGAACTTGGCGTCGGCCTGGTTGGTGCGCCCCGCGTAGGTGAACAGGCCGCGCTTGGCCATGTCGGCGAGCATCTGGATGTGCTTGACGTGCGTCGGCGAGTTGAACGTGAACACCGTGTCCAGGCCGCCCATGCCATTTTGCTTGGTGCCGATCGGCACGTTGTGCCAAGCACTGAAGTTCTCGATGTGTACCCACGACGGCCAGCCCGTCGTGTACACGCAGTCCTGCCCGGCCGCTTTGAGCTTCTCCGCCGCGGCGATCAGTTCCTTCCACGTCTTCGGTGGTACCGGCGGCAGGCCGGCCGCCCTGAACTTGTTGCGATCGATGTACAGCAGCGCGGTCGAGCTGTTGAACGGCAGCGACAGCATGTTGCCCTGCACGTCGGAGTAGTAACCGGTGACGGTCGGCAGATACGCCTTGGGGTCGAACGGCTCGCCCTGTTCCTTCATCAACTGATACACGGGTTTGATCGCGCCCTTGGCGGCCATCATCGTCGCGGTGCCGACTTCGAACACCTGCAGGATGTGCGGTGCCTGGCCGGCACGGAAAGCGGCGATCGCCGCGGTCATCGACTCGGGATACGAGCCCTTGTAGGACGGGACGACCTTGTACTCCTTCTGGCTCGCGTTGAACTTGGCGGCCAGCTCGTTCAGCGCCTCGCCGAGCGCGCCGCCCATCGAATGCCACCACTGGATTTCGGTCTGCGCGATCGCAGCCGGGCTGACGCCGGCGGCGCAGGCGGCAACCAGCGCCGCCGGAAGGACTTTGCGTAGCATCGGGATCTCCTCTGGAAAGGCCGGTATTGTTCTGCTGGGCCGTGACAGGGTTGCTACGATACTTTGCCGACGCGGATGCGCAAAGCCCTTCGGCCCGCGCCTTGCGCCATGTCAATCGCCGCCCGCCTGACCCTGTATGGCCGCCTGGTCCGGATCGACAAGCCGGTGGGCACGCTGCTGCTGCTGTGGCCGACGCTGACGGCGCTGTGGATCGCCACCGACGGCCGGCCGCCGGCGCTGCTGCTCGGCATCTTCGTGCTCGGTACTTTCTTGACGCGCTCGGCCGGCTGCGCGATCAACGACGTCGCGGATCGCGACTTCGACGGCCACGTCAAGCGCACGGCCGACCGGGTCGTCTCCAGCGGGGCGCTGTCTGCGCCGGAGGCGGTCGCGGTGGCGGTCGTGCTGCTGCTGCTCGCCGCACTGCTGCTGATTCCTTTGAATGCGCTGACGTTCTGGCTGGCCGTCGTCGGCGTGATCGTGGCGACCACATACCCGTTCTTCAAACGTTTCTTCCCGCTGCCGCAGGCGTATCTAGCGATCGCCTTTTCGTTCGGCATTCCGATGGCCTTCGCCGCGGCGTTGGGGCACGTTCCGCCGATCGGCTGGTGGCTGTTCACCGCCAACCTGTTCTGGGTGGTTGCCTACGACACCGAGTATGCGATGGTCGACCGCGACGACGACATCCGCATCGGGGTCCGTTCCTCGGCGATCCTGTTCGGCCGCGCCGATGTGGCTGCGGTGATGTTCTGCTACGGCGCGTACCTCGCGCTGCTGCTGATCGTCGGCAGCGTCATCCAGGCGCGCTGGCCGTATTACCTCGGTTGGGGGGCGGCGCTCGCCTGCGTCCTGTATCACTACGCGCTGATCCGCACGCGCACCCGCGAAGACTGTTTCCGTGCGTTCCGCCACAACCAGTGGGTCGGTCTGGCGGTGTTCGCCGGCGTCGCGGCGGACTACGCGCTGCGCTGAGGCCGCCGTGCGCAGCGCGGATCGTGCACGACCGTCCGGCTGCGGGTGCCGAGGCGGAACGCTCGCCGCTCGCTGGCCCAGGAGGGGCGGCCCGCATCGCCGATGAACGGGGCGGTCAGCGAGCGGCGAGATTCGCTCTCGGCAAAGAGGCCGACCGTCACTTCCCGAACTCCTCGCCCATTTCCGCAGCACGCCGCTGCGCTGCGCGCACGGCCGCGACGATCTTGTCCTTCACCCGGTCGGCGTCCAGCGACGCGATCGCGGCGGCGGTGGTGCCGCCCTTCGACGTCACGCGCGCGCGCAAGGTCTCGGGCGGCTCGCCCGATTCGGCCGCCAGGTGCGATGCGCCGACCACCGTTTCGATCGCAAGCCGCCGCGCCTGCTCCGGCGACAGCCCCATATCGCGTCCGGCCTGAATCAGCGCCTCGATGAAATAGAACACGTAGGCGGGCCCACTGCCGGAGATCGCGGTCACCGCGTCGAGCTGCGCCTCGTCATCGAACCACAGGACTGCGCCGACCGCCTGCAGGATGCGAGCGGCCTGCGCGCGCTGCGCCGGCGTCACCGAAGGTCCGGCGACGAGCCCGGCGATGCCGTGACCGATCAACGCCGGCGTGTTCGGCATCGAGCGCACGATGCAGTCCGTGCCCAGCCAGCGGGTCAGGTCCGCGATGCGGATGCCCGCGGCGATCGACAGCGCGAGTTGCCGCCCGATGAACGGCCGCAGCGCCGTGCAGACGTCTTTGATCTGCTGCGGTTTGACCGCGAGCACGAGCACGTCGACCTGGGCCAGCCGCGCGTCGGGTGCCGGCGCGACCGCGATGCCGAAGTCCTGCGCGAGCCGCTGGCGCCGTTCGGCGTCGATCTCGACCGCCAGCAGATCCCCGGCATTCGCGCCTGCGCGAAGCAGGCCGCCGATCAGCGCGGTCGCCATGTTACCGCCGCCGATGAAGGCGATGCGCGTGCGCTCGTTCATGCGTGCTCCCATGCGGACAGTTCCGCCGCATCCTGCTCGATCAAACGTTGCAGGGCGGGTTCGAAGGTGGCGGCCAGCGCGGCTGCGTCGGCGCGCAGTCGCCGCGCGCCTTCGCCGTCGCCGCGGCGGGCAAGTGCCGCCGCCAGCGGCTGCAGCAGGAACGCGCGCTCGACCGGATCGCCGCCATTGGCGGCGACGAGCGCGAGCCCGCGTTCGGCCGCGTCCGCCGCGGCTTGCGCATCGCCCAGGCGCAATGCGACTTTCGCGCGCAGGTACTCGGAGCGTTCGTCCTCGATCCATCCACCGGCACGCAACCAGAACGCGCGCGCGGCCTCAGCACCCAGCCTCAACGCGTCGCGCTGCGCTTCGCCGAGCACCCTGCCGGCGAGCTTTTCCAGCAGCGCCACGGTCACGTTGTTGAACGTCGCCGCAAAGCCTGCGTCCAGCGCGCCGGGCGGGAAGTCGAGCGCCACTCGCGCCAGCGCGGCGAACGCGCCAGCATCGCGTTCGGGGTCGACGGCGAAATTCCATGCCGCAAGGCGCGCGAGCGACGCGGCGACCGCAGCATCGACCTGCGCGCTTGCCGCCAGGCGCGCTTGCGCGCGCGCGGCGAGCGCGGCGTCATCGGCCAGCAGCGTGGCGGCC
>JBBIQI010000015.1:0-29255 GCA_037442465.1 Burkholderiales bacterium | reverse complement strand
GAAGCGCCGGCGCCCGCAGCGCCGGCCAGCGGTGCCTTCGCTGCCGCGCCGGGCACCCCGGCGCCGGCAGCGGGCACGCAGCTGATCCAGGTGGCTGCGATCAGCGACATCGCCAAGGCACGCGAGCTGCAACGGCAGTTGCGCGCGGCCGGCTTCGACGCGTACTGGGAAAGCGTGCGCCGCCCGAACGGCACAGGCGAGATCGTGCGCGTGCGCGTCGCGGTCGATCGCGCCAGGCAAAGCGTGGCCGAGACGATCGCCGAGCTGAAGCGGCGCGGCTTCGAGCCGACGCTGGTCAGTCCGTGAGGGACGCGCATCGATGAGCAGCGCGCAGGCCTTCGTCCCGTACGCGTTCGCGCGCGACAACGCGATCCTGCTGAAACCCACCGGCGAACGCGACGCCGAGGTGTGGATCAGCGAATCGACCCCGCTGGCGGCGCTAAACGAAGTGATGCGCGTGTTCCCGGGTCGCGTGAAGCCGATCGTGGTGGCCGCCGACAAGCTGTCGGAGGCGATCGCGCAGACCTACGCGCAGTCCGAAGGCAGCGCGCAGCAGATCGTCGGCGACATCGAAGGCGAGTTCGACATCACGCGCATGATGCAGGAGGTCCCCGACATCGAGGACCTGCTCGAGGCCGAGGACGACGCGCCGATCATCCGCATGATCAACGCGTTGCTGACGCAGGCCGCGCGCGACGGCGCCAGCGACATCCACATCGAGGCGTTCGAGACCTATTCGCAGGTGCGCTTTCGCGTCGACGGCACGCTGCGCGACGTTGTGCGGCCCAAGCGCGCGCTGCACGCGGCGCTGGTGTCCCGCATCAAGATCATGGCGCAGCTCGACATCGCCGAAAAACGCCTGCCGCAGGACGGCCGCATCACGCTGCGCGTCGGCGGCCGCGCGATCGACGTGCGCGTTTCCACGCTGCCGACCGGCCACGGCGAACGCGTGGTGCTGCGCCTGCTGGAGAAGGATCTGTCGAAGCTCACGCTCGAGAACCTCGGCATGAGCGACCGCACGCTGCGCAAGTTCGACGAGCTGATCCACCAGCCGCACGGGATCATCCTCGTCACCGGTCCGACCGGCTCGGGCAAGACGACGACGCTGTACGGCGCGATCCGCCGGCTCGATCACGCGACCACCAACATCATGACGGTCGAGGATCCGATCGAATACGACCTCGAGGGCATCGGCCAGACGCAGGTCAATCCGAAGATTGAGATGGACTTCGCGCGCGCGCTGCGCGCGATCCTGCGGCAGGACCCCGACGTCGTGATGATCGGCGAGATCCGCGACCTCGAAACCGCGCAGATCGCGGTGCAGGCTTCGTTGACGGGCCATCTGGTGCTCGCCACGCTGCACACCAACGACGCCGCCAGCGCGGTCACGCGGCTGATCGACATGGGCATCGAGCCCTTCCTGCTGTCTTCTTCGCTGCTCGCGGTGCTGGCGCAGCGGCTCGTGCGCAAGTTGTGCCCGCACTGCAAGCAGCCGGTGGAGTCCGCCGGCGCAGGCGGCCAGACCTACCGCGCGGTCGGCTGCGTGCAGTGCGGTCACACCGGCTATCTGGGTCGCACCGGCATCTACGAGCTGCTGACGGTCGACGACGAGCTGCGCCTTCTGGTGCATAACGGCGCCAACGACACCGACATCCGCCGCACCGCCGAGCGCGCCGGCATGCTGCCGTTGCGCGCCGACGCGATGCGCTGGGTCGCCGCCGGCATCACGTCGCAGGAAGAGGTGCTGCGCGTGACGCGGGAGTGAGCGCCGGTGCGGGCGTTCATCCGGTTTCGCGACCGGGACACGCAGACCACCGAGGACACCGACAAGGCACCGCTGTGTTTCTCCGCGCTCTCGGCGTTCCTGGCGGTTGACCACTGCTTCGCCTCTGACTGATGGCTGCCTACCGTTACGCCGCCGCCGACGCCTCCGGCAAGGAAACGACCGGCGTGCTCGAGGCCGACAGCGCGCGCGCGGCGCGGCAGCTGCTGCGCGGGCGCGGGCTGGTGCCGCTGACGGTCGAGCCGGTCGTTTCCGAGGCGCAGAAGCAGGCGCTGTCGCTCGCACTCGGCAAGCGGCTGTCGCAAACCGAACTGGCGGTGATCACGCGCCAGCTCGCCTCGCTGCTCGGCGCGGCACTCCCCGTCGCCGACGCGCTGACGGTGATGGTCGAGCAAAGCGAAAAGCAGTCGGTGCGCGAGCTGATGGCCGCGATCCGCACCGACGTGCTCGGCGGCGCGTCGCTGTCGAAGGCGCTCGCGCGCCATCCGCGCCAGTTCCCCGACATCTATCGTGCGCTGATCGCCGCCGGCGAGGAATCGGGCAAGCTGGGCTCGGTCCTTCAAAGCCTCGCCGACTACATCGAAGAGCGCGCCAAGTTGCAGCAGAAGATCACGCTTGCGTTCGTCTACCCGGCGATCGTCACTTTCGTCGCGCTGGCGGTGGTCATCGGGCTGCTGACTTACGTCGTGCCGCAGGTCGTGCAGGTGTTCGCCAACACCAAGCAGGCGCTGCCGTTGCTCACGCGCGCGCTGATCGCGACCTCGGACTTCGTGCGCGGCTACGGCTGGATCGTCGCCGCGTTGCTCGCGGTCGGCGCCTTCCTGGTCAACCGCGCGCTGCGCGTCGAGGCGGTGCGCATGCGCTGGCACCAGCGCATCCTGCGGCTGCCGGTGGCCGGCGTGCTGGCGCGCTCGATCAACACCGCGCGTTTCGCCAGCACGCTTTCGATCCTGGTCGGCTCGGGCGTGCCGATGCTGCGCGCGCTGCAGGCCGCCGGCGAAACGCTGACCAACCTCGCGATGCGCGCACGCGTAGTCGACGCCACCCAGCGCGTGCGCGAGGGCTTTTCGCTCGCCAAGGCACTGCGCGCCGACGCCGAGGAAGAGCGCCGCGCCGGGCACGTGAAGTTGTTCCCGCCGGTGCTGATCCATCTGATCGCCTCGGGCGAAGCGACCGGCAAACTGCCCGAGATGCTCGCGCGCGCCGCCGACATCCACGCGCGCGAGGCCGAGCGCAGGGCGCTCTTCTTTACGTCGCTGCTGGAGCCCGCGCTGATCCTGACGATGGGCGTGATCGTCATGCTGATCGTGCTCGCCGTGCTGCTGCCGATCATCGAGATCAATCAGCTCGCGCGCTAGCGCTCGCTCGGCGCTCGCGCGCCGAGTCCGGATTGCGGATTGCGCGCCGGCGGCGAGTGCGCCGCGCGATAATCGCCGCATGCTGCGCACCTCACTCGACGCCCTGCCCGCCTCGCGCATCCGCGAAGTCGCCAACGCCGCGCTCGGCCGCGACGACATCGTCAAGTTCTGGTTCGGCGAAGGCGACCTGCCCACCCCGGAGTTCATCCGCGCCGCGGCCAAACAGGCGCTCGACGCGGGCGAAACCTTCTACAACCACAACCTCGGCATCGCCGAACTGCGGCAGGCCATCGCCGATTACGCGTCGAAGCTGCACGGGGTTCGCATCGAACCCGACCGCATCGCGGTTACCAGCGCCGGCGTCAACGCGCTGTCCCTGATCGCGCAGGCGCTGTTCGATCCGGGCGATCGCGTCGCGATTGTCACGCCGGTATGGCCGAACCTCACGTCGATCCCGCGCATCATGGGCGCCCGGGTCGTTCGCGTACCGCTCGACTGCCGCGACGGCGTCTGGTCGCTCGATCTGCAGAAACTCGTCGATGCCGCCGCGCCCGGCACGCGCGCGGTGCTGGTCAATTCGCCGAACAACCCGACCGGCTGGACGATGCCGCAGGCGGACTGGAACGCGCTGCTCGCGCACTGCCGCCGGCACGGCATTTGGCTGGTCTCCGACGACGCCTACGAGCGGCTCGTCTATACGGGCGAACCGCATGCGCCCGGCGTGCTCGCGCAGGTCGAAGACGGCGAGCGCTTCATCAGCGCGAACACATTCTCGAAGTCGTGGACGATGACCGGCTGGCGGCTCGGCTGGCTGATCGCGCCGAGCCGGTTCGTCGCCGACTTCGGCAAGCTGGTCGAATTCAACACGTCGTGCGCGCCGCCGTTCGTTCAGCGCGCCGGCATCGTCGCGCTCCGCGACGGCGAGCCGCTCATTCGCGATACCGTCGTGCGGCTCAAGCGCGCGCGCGACCTGCTCGTGCACAGGCTGCACGCGCTGCCGGGCGTCGAAGCGGCCGCGCCGCCGGGGGCGATGTATCTGTTCTTCCGCATCCCCGGCCGCAGCGACGACAGCCTCGCGTTCGCGAAAGATCTGGTCACGCGTTCGGGGCTGGGACTGGCGCCCGGTATCGCGTTCGGCGCCGAAGGCGAAGGCTATCTGCGCTGGTGCTTCGCCGCGACCGAGGCGCTGATCGAGCAAGGCGTCGAGCGCCTGGCGCGGCATCTGCGCTGACTGCGACGGGCTTGCGGATCGCCCGTACACCGACGCGGGGTCTTGCTTGCTGAGCCGACTCTGCGGAGAAGCGCGCAGACTCCGAGGGCCATCGATTTCGCCGGCCCGACGGAAAGCACACCGGCGACGACCAAACTTGGCTGGCCCGGCGTGCGCTCGTGCGCCGGATGGTCGCCCCTGCTGCGCAGTGCTCGCGGTGCGACGCGCGGGTCTACACCCAGACCCTACGACGCGCATTGGTGCGGCCCGGAAGGTGTGCTTTCTTTGCCAAGAACGACTCGACGCCGTGATCGCACTTCGGGTACGCTGCGCCGAACAGCGGTCCGGTGACCGTTCCGTCGCGAAACCGGGCCGCAGCGGCACGCAGTCGCCGCGCGCGTCACAAACTTCGCCTTCAGAAAAGACGAACGATGCCCAATATCGCCGCCTTGCTGAAACAAGAAATCACCCGGTTGGCTCGCAAGGAAGTGCGCGGCGCCGCCGGCACTTTGAAAAAGGCGTCCGCTCATCACCGCCGCGCCATCGCGGCGCTGCGACGGCAGGTTGCCCAACTGCAGCGCCAGCTCGCCTTGCTGGGGCGCAGGCTCGAAAAGGGCGGCGCCGAAGCGCCGTCTGCCTCGGAGACGCCGAAAGTGCGCTTTGTCGCGCGCGGGCTGCGTTCGCATCGAGCGCGCCTTGGATTGTCCGCCGCCGAATACGGCAAGCTCGTCGGCGTCAGTGCGCAGTCGATCTACAACTGGGAGCAGGGTGCAGCGCGGCCGCGCGCCGCCCAGCTCGCCGCGCTGGTGGCACTGCGCGGTATCGGCAAGCGCGAAGCGCAGGCGCGACTGCAGCAAACACCGCGAGCGGCGAACCAGGGCCGCAAAGGGCGCTCCCGCCGCTGAGCAAGTCGGATCGACCGCACGCCTACCGGCCATGAGTTCGACGCCAAGCCATGAGCCCGCCCAAGGTCTCATCAACACCGCGCACCTCGTCTACGCGCTGCACACGTTGAGCCTGGTCATCGGCGCCTTTGGCGCGGCGAGCGTGATCGGCGCGTTCCTGTTCGGCTGGCCGTCGATCATCGCGGTGATCGTCAACTACGTGAAACGCGGCGAAGCGCGCGGCACGTGGCTCGAGTCGCACTTCGCGTGGCAGATCCGCACGTTCTGGTACGCGTTGCTGTGGGCGGTCGTCGTCGGTCTGCTCGGTGCGCTGTTCGCGATCGTCGTCGTCGGCTTCGCGATCTGGGCGATCGGGCTGTTCGCGCTCGGCGTGTGGGCGATCTACCGGATCGCCCGCGGCTGGCTGCGCCTGAAGGAGCGGCGGCCGATGCCCGTTTGATCGGCCGCGCGCGTCGAGGTCTTTCCGCGCGCGTCGCGCATCGAAAATGGCGCAGCGCTCATTGAGCGCCGCGCCGCGCGGTGCTACCCTGCGGCCCGCTTCATTTCCGCCGCGCCGGACGCACTCACGAGGTGCCGACCGGCCGCACGACGGGCACCGACCCGGTTTGCCTGTCGCGCTCCCAAGAACACGATTTTTGGACCGAGGTCTGCCGCATGAACGCACCCCTTCCCGAAGCCGTCCGCCGCGCCCTGGCGGAGGTCACCCTCGACGATCGCTGGACGCTGGAACGCGGCCGCGCCTACATGAGCGGCACGCAGGCGCTCGTGCGGCTGATGATGCTGCAGCGACAGCGCGATCAACTCGCCGGGCTGAACACGGCGGGATTCATCACCGGCTATCGCGGCTCGCCGCTCGGCGGCGTCGATCAGACCGCGTGGCGCGCGCGACAGCACCTCGAGAAACACCACGTAAAGTTCCAGCCGGCGCTGAACGAGGACCTCGCGGCTACCAGCGTGTGGGGCACGCAGCAGGTCAACATGTTTGCCGGCGCCAGGTACGACGGCGTCTTCTCGCTGTGGTACGGCAAGGGACCGGGGGTCGATCGCTGCGGCGATGTGTTCAAGCACGCGAACGCCGCGGGCACCAGCCCGCACGGCGGCGTGCTCGCGATCGCCGGCGACGATCACGGCGCCAAGAGCTCCACACTGCCCCACCAGTCGGACCACATCTTCAAGGCCTGCATGATGCCGGTGCTGTTTCCGGCGACCGTGCAGGAGTATCTCGACCTCGGGCTGCACGGCTTTGCGATGAGCCGCTACGCCGGCGTCTGGGTCGGCATCAAGGCGGTGACCGAGGTGGTCGAGGCGTCCAGCTCGGTCATCGTCGATCCCGAGCGCGTCGACATCCGCATTCCAACCGACTTCGTGCTGCCGCCGGGCGGACTGAACATCCGCTGGCCCGACACGCCGCTCGACCAGGAAGCGCGGCTGCTCGACTACAAACTGTACGCCGCGCTCGCGTACTGCCGCGCGAACAGGCTCAACGACACGGTGATCGATTCGCCGCACGCGCGTTTCGGCATCGTCGCCAGCGGCAAGGCGTATCTCGATACGCGGCAGGCGCTGCACGATCTGGGGCTGGACGACGAAACCTGCGCGCGCATCGGCGTGCGGCTCTTCAAGTGCGGCATGGTCTGGCCGCTCGAGGCGCAGACCATCGGCGCGTTCGCCGAGGGGCTCGAAGAAATCCTGGTCGTCGAGGAAAAGCGCCAGATGATCGAGTACCAGGTGAAGGAGGAGCTTTTCAACTGGATCGGCAAGGGCAAGCGCATTCCGCGCGTGATCGGCAAGTTCGACGAGAAGGACGGCGGCGAATGGGCCGTGCCGCAGGGCAACTGGATCCTGCCGGCGCACTACGAGTTCTCGCCGGCGATCGTGGCCAAGGCAATCGCCGCGCGGCTGACCAAGCTCGAGCTGCCGAGCGACGTGCGCGCCCGCATCGAGGCGCGGCTCGCGATCATCGACGCGAAGGAAAAGGCGCTCGCCAGGCCGCGCCTCGTCGTCGAGCGCAAACCGTACTTCTGCTCCGGCTGCCCGCACAACACGTCGACCGTCGTGCCGCAAGGCTCGCGCGCGGTCGCCGGCATCGGCTGCCACTACATGGTCGTGTGGATGGACCGCAACACGTCCACCTACACGCAGATGGGCGGCGAAGGCGTGCCATGGATCGGGCAGGCGCCGTTCACCGACGAAAAGCACATCTTCGCCAATCTCGGCGACGGCACGTACTTCCACTCCGGATCGCTCGCGGTGCGCGCCGCAGTCGCGGCGAACGTGCCGATCACCTACAAGATCCTGTTCAACGACGCGGTGGCGATGACCGGCGGGCAACCGACCGACGGCCAGATCACCGTGCCGATGATCACGCAGCAGATGCACGCCGAAGGCGTGCGCAAGATCGTGATCGTCACCGACGAGCCGGGCAAGTACGACCTGCGGCAGCAGGTCGAGCTCGATCACAGCGCGGTCAACGCGCGCGGGGCCACCGGTGAGGCATGGAAGCTCGCGCCCGGGGTCACCGTGCATCACCGCGACGAGCTCGACCGCATCCAGCGCGAGCTGCGCGAGTATCCCGGCGTGTCGGTGCTGATCTACGACCAGACCTGCGCGTCCGAGAAACGCCGCCGCCGCAAGCGCAACGAGTATCCCGATCCGCCGCGCCGCGTCGTCATCAACGAGCTGGTGTGCGAAGGCTGCGGCGACTGCAGCGTGCAAAGCAACTGCCTGTCGGTCGAACCGCTCGAAACCGAGTTCGGTCGCAAGCGCGCGATCAACCAGTCGTCGTGCAACAAGGACTTCTCCTGCCTGAAGGGTTTCTGCCCGAGTTTCGTCACGGTCGAAGGCGCGCAGTTGAAGAAGACCAGAGCCGCGAGCAGGGACGCGCCGCTGCCGGCGCTGCCGCAGCCGGCGATCCCGGCGATTCGCGCCGGCGGCGCGTACGGTGTGGTCATCACCGGCGTGGGCGGCACCGGTGTGGTGACGATCGGCCAGCTTCTGGGCATGGCCGCGCACCTCGAAGGCAAGGGCCTGTCGGTGCTCGACATGGCGGGGCTGGCGCAAAAGGGCGGCGCGGTGTTCTCGCACGTGCAGATCGCGGCGCGCCCGCAGGATCTGTTCGCCACGCGCATCGCGATGGGCGAGGCCGATCTGGTGCTCGGCTGCGACCTGATCGTGACGACCAGCAACGAGGCGCTGTCGAAGATGCAGGCCGGCAAGACGCGCGCCGTGGTCAACACGGCGGAGTCGCCGACCGCGGATTTCGTCAAGAACCCGAACTGGCAGTTCGCCGGCGGCGCGCTGACACAGCAGGTGCGCGACGCCGTGGGTCCGGAGGCGAACTGTGCGTTCGTCGACGCCACGGGACTGGCGACCGCGTTGTTGGGGGATGCGATCTACACGAATCCCTTCGTGCTCGGCTACGCGTGGCAGAAGGGTTGGATCCCGCTCGCCTGCGAGACCTTGCTACGCGCAATCGAACTGAACGGCGTGGCGGTCGAGGCGAACAAGCGCGCTTTCGAATGGGGCCGCGTCGCCGCGCACGACCCGGAAGCCGTCAGGAGAGCCGCCTATCCGGACCAATACGCGGCGCAGGTGATCGAGTTGAAACGCACTTCCTCGTCGCTCGAAGAGATCGTCGCCAAACGCGTCGAGTTCCTGACCGGCTACCAGAACGCCGCCTACGCGAAGCGCTACGGCGATCTCGTCGAGCGCGTGCGCCGCGTCGAGTCCGACCGGCTCGGCGGCACGCAGCTCACCGAAGCGGTCGCCCGCTGCTACTTCAAGCTGCTCGCGTACAAGGACGAGTACGAGGTCGCGCGCCTGCATGCGGACCCGGCATTCCGCGCGAAGATCGCCGCACAGTTCGAGGGCGTCGGCGGCAAGCCGTACAAGCTCAACTTCTATCTGGCGCCGCCGCTGCTGGCGCGCACCGACGCGGCCACCGGCAAGCCGAAAAAGATGCGCTTCGGTCCGTGGATGATGGGCGCGTTCGCGCTGCTCGCGAGACTGCGCTTCCTGCGCGGCACGCCGTTCGACGTCTTCGGCCGCAGCGAGGAGCGGCGCACCGAGCGCGCGCTGATCGGCGAGTACGAGGCGCTCGTCGACGAGCTGCTCGGCAAGCTGGCAGCGGACAATCATGGGCTCGCGGTGCAACTGGCGAGCCTGCCGGAGGAGATCCGCGGTTTCGGTCACGTCAAGGCGCACAACCTCGAACGCGTGCGCGCGCAGTGGGCCGATCTGCTCGCGCAGTTCCGTGGCCAGCAGAAAGCGCAGGTGATCCGGATGCCCGCGAAGGTCGCGTGAGACCGGCTTGCGCTGAGTCAAACAGGCGGCTTTGCCGGAATCAAACTTGGTCGAAATCGCGCTGGCGGTCCGCCCCTCGTTGCACTACGGTCGCACCAGAACTTGGCCTCGACGGTCTGGAGGTGCGATGCAGCAGCAACATCAAGAAGACAGGCGGCTCGACGGCCTGGCGCGGCTCGATCCGCGCGAGCAGGCGAAGCTGCTGAACGAACTCGCGCACGAAGCGCGGCTGATCGAGTTCGCGATCGACGGCGACGGTGCCGACGCGCACGCGGTCGGCAGCGTGCTCGAACGCGCGCTCGAACTGGCGGTCGACGCCGACTCCGAGAGCGAAGCGCGGCAGGCGTACGACGCGCTCGTCGAGGCGATGATCGCGGTCGAGCGCGCGGGCTTCGCGCTGTCGGCCGGCGTGTCCCGCATGGAGGTCGAAGGCGCGCTTGGCCTCACGCACATGCCGGTTCTGACGGCAGTTCTCGCGGCCAACCGCCGCGCCGCGCCGCGCCCGGGCTAGAAAACCATCACCCGCGTGCCGGCCTCGGCCACCGCGTCGACGACCGTCGCCGCGCCGGCGATGCCGTCGACTTCGTCGACCAGCTTCGCCGCACGCGCGTGTTCGTGCCGGGCCATCGCACAGGCGTACAGCTTGACCCCGGCCGCGTGCGCTTCGCGGATGAAATCGAGCACCGTCTTGCTGCGGCCGTGGTCGGTATGAGCGGCATCGGCCACGCCGGCGACCAGCCAGCGCACCGCGCTCGACGTGAAATGCATCTCGACCTCCTGGTCGAGCGCGCGCGCCGCCAGCGCGTAGACGAAGGGCGCCGCGGCGAGCACGGCGCCGCCCGGACGATCCGGCCCGCACGACCAGACGACGATCACGAGCCGTCGCGCGTCGCTCATGACCAGCGCGTCGGGTCGTGCGCGTCGCCGGGTGCAGTCACCGGCGGCTCGAAGCGGTCCATGCGCGTGGCCAGCCACGCACGGTAGGCGGCTGCGTCCAGCAACCGGCCGCGCTCCGCATCGAGCTGCGTGGGCCGCACGCGGAACAGCCAGCCCTCCCCATACGGATCGCGCGTGATCAGCGCGACGTCGCGCTCGACAGCGGGGTTGGCGACGACGATGCGGCATGTCAACGGGGCGTGGATCGCGACCGCACTCTTGGCCGTCTCCATCACGCCGAGCGAGCGGTCGAACGCCACCAAGGTTTCCGCCGGCCGCGGCGTAAACAACATGAACTGCCCGTGCATCGCCATCAGATGCGTCGTCCCGATCACGGCTGTGCCGTCGTCTTCCAGTCGCACCCACATGTCCTGCTCGGCCGCGTACAGACGGTCGGCGGGAAGCCGGTCGAGTTCGGCAGTGAGATTCGAGTCAGTCATGCCGGCACGTCCATATTGACCATTACTTGTCCTCGGCACACGTGCCGACCGCTTGGCGTACGCATGCCTCAGCCCTCGTCATACATTCCGAGGCAAGGGCGAGGAATCTCCGCTGCTCGCAGTACCGAGATCTCTCGCTGCGCTTGGGATGACGGAACCGGCGACAGCCGGCGCGAAGCGAACTCGTAAGGTGGTGGTGTCACGAGGTTGCGTAATCCTCAACAGAACCCGTCTCAGAATCCCCGACGGTCGCGGCGGGGTCTCGCGCAGCATCGCTTCGCGCCGTCGCATTCGGCTGCGCCTGCAGCCACGACCGTGCAACCTGCCGAGCCTCGTCGTTGCCGGCCTTGGGGCCGGCGCGCCGCACCGGCACTGCCGCGAGCATTGGCTGCGGCGGTGTTGGTGGCGGAAGAGTATGGGAGTCGAACCCACCAGGGATTGCTGGCAACCCCTACCAGATTTGAAGTCTGGCCGGCCCACCGGGACGCGACACTCTTCCTGCAAACGTTCGGAACCGAAGCCGCCCGCGCTCATCACGACCGCGCCTCGACGGTGCGCCACGGATTATCGCGGCGCACGAGATGATCGTCGCGAACGCGTCGCGTATAGCCGACGCGGTCGAAGAACTCGAGGATCTGGATCGCGAGCTTGCGGCCGGTGCCGATGCGGTCGCGAAACTCCGCGGCGCGCGCCGCGCCGTGCGCCGCCGACAGCTCGCCGACGATCTCGGCCATCGCGGCCACCGCGTCGCTGAGGAAGAAGTGATCGTGCGCGACCAGCGTCACCTCGCCGACGCGCGCCACGCGCTTGAGCAGCGCGCGCACCTCGCCTTCGGCGATGCCGGTGTCGCGCGCGATGTCGCGCACGCGCGGCGGCTGGAAGCGGCGTTCCATCAGCAGCGGCTTGATGCGCTCCCAGCGGATGCGCTCGTCGCGCGCCAGCTCGGCCTTGTGCGCGGGGTCGCCGACGAAGGCGCCGCGTCGCACGAGCCGTCCGGCGCGCAGCGACTCTTCGACGAGTTCGGCAAAGGCGTCGGCCGACAACGCGGGCGCGACCATCCGACGCAGCCGGTTCTGCTCCACACCCGGCATCTCGGGCTCGCGTTCGTGCGTGGCGGCCACCGCCGCGGCGAGCTTGGCGCGCAGCGCGTCCCACGCTTGCGGCGCGAACGCGACACCCGCGGCCACCCGCGCACCGACCCGCGCGAGCAGCGGGTGCAGCTCGTCGTCGCGCAGGTTCCACGCAGACGCGAGCTGCGCGACGGGCCGCGCTTCGTGCGCCAGCGTGGCGGCGAGCGCTTCGTGCGGCGGTCCTTCGGCCAGCGCGCGTAGCACCGCCAGTCGCGCCGGCGTCCGTTTGCCGCGCTTCGGCGGCGCGATGTCGAGCACGATGCCGCCTCCCAGCGTGTGCGCCGCATGCGCGTCGCGCAGCACGAAACGGTCGCCACGGCACGCGACGAGCGGCCGCTCGGTCGCGATCGACACCAGCGCGGTCGACCCCGGCTCGATGCGCTCGGCGTCGAGCACGGCCACACGTGCCATCACGTCGTCGGTGCCGTGATGCAGATGAACGTTGCTCCAGTTGGCGAGCGCCTTGGCCTGGCGGCGCGACACGGTGAAGACGGCGTCGATGCGTTCGGTGACGTTGGCGAGCGCGGGCGCCTGGACCCAGGCGCCGCGCTCGACGTCGGCCTTGTCGACGCCGACGAGCGCGAGCGCACAGCGTTCGCCGGCGCGCCCGGATTGCGCGGGACGGTCCTGCGCATAGATCGAGCGCACGCGCGCAGCGAGCGCGCGCGGCTGCACGAGCACGGCGTCGCCGACAGCGATCGCGCCCGCGTGCGCGGTGCCGGTAACGATCGTACCGGCGCCCGCCAGCGTGAAGACGCGATCGATCGCCATTCGGAAGTGCCCGCCGGCGGCGCGCTGCGTCCAGGCCGCAGCGGTCGCGTAAAGATGCGCTCGCAGCGCCTCGACGCCGCTGCCGGTCAGCGAGGACACTTCGAAGACGGGCCAGCGGGCGGCCGCACTGCCCGCGGTGCGCGCGGCAAGCTGAGCGCGCACCTGCCCGACTCGGGTCGCGTCGACCGCGTCGACCTTGGTCAGCGCGATCGCACCGCTGCCGATGCCGAGCAGTTCGAGGATGTCGAGGTGCTCGTCGGTCTGCGGCATCACGCCGTCGTCGGCGGCGACGACCAGCAGCGCGTAGTCGATGCCGGTCGCGCCGGCGAGCATCGTGTGCACGAACCGCTCGTGGCCGGGCACGTCGACGAAGCCGAGCACGCCGCCGCCGGGCAGATCGACGTACGCGTAGCCCAGCTCGATCGAGATGCCGCGCTTGATCTCTTCGGGCAGCCGATCCGTATTGCGCCCGGTCAGCCGCTTGATCAGCGAGGTCTTGCCATGATCGATGTGGCCGGCGGTGCCGACGATCATCACGCCCTCACTCTCGACGTTCCGCCTGCCGCCGGTCGTCACCCGTACCGCCCAGATCCCCCTGCGAGACAGAGCCCGCCCTGCGCCCGTCTGCAGAGGTGGAGGAAAGCGGTCGCAGCAGCCGCAGGTTCTCCACGAAGCGCTGCTCATCGTCCGGCAGCAGGCAGCGGCAGTCGAGCCACAGCGCGCCGTCGTGCACGCGGCCCAGCACCGGCACCGGCAGCGCGCGCAGCCGTTTCTCGAGCGAGTCGAGCGCCCGACCCTTGGCTTTCGCCGGCGCGCGCAGTACGAGCGCGGCCGACGGCAGCCGCTCGACGGGCTGCGCGCCAGAGCCGATCTGGCTGGCGCAGTCCTCGACCGTCACCGCAAACGCGTCGCCGACCGCGGACTGCAGCGCGGGCGCCACCCGCTCGGCGCTGGCGCGGATGTCCGTTCGCTCGCGCGCCAGCAGCGCGAGCGTGGGCAGTCGCTCGAGCAGTCGGTGTCCGCTCGCATACACGCGCAACGTGGCTTCGAGTGCGGCGAGCGTGAGCTTGGACACGCGCAGCGCGCGCTTGAGCGGGTGTTTCTTGACCTTCGCGACCAGGTCCCTGCGACCGACGATGACGCCAGCTTGCGGCCCGCCGAGCAGCTTGTCGCCGGAGAACATCACCAGATCGGCGCCGGCGGCGAGCGCATCCTGCGGCAGCGGCTCTTTCGGCAGCCCGTAGCTCGACAGATCGATCAGCGCGCCGGAGCCCAGATCGACGATGAACGGCACGCCGTGCGCGTGCGCGATGCGGGCAAGCTCGGCTTCGGGCACGCTCGCGACAAAGCCCGTCACCGCGTAATTCGACGTGTGCGCCTTGACGATGAGCCCGGTCTTCGCGCCGAGGGCGGACTCGAAATCGCGCGCGTGCGTTCGGTTCGTCGTGCCGACCTCCACCAGCTTGCAACCGGCCGCCGTCATGATGTCGGGCATGCGGAACGCGCCGCCGATCTCGATCAGTTCGCCGCGCGAGATCACCACCTGCTTTTTCGCCGCGAGCGCCTGCAGCGCGAGCAGCACGGCGCCCGCGCAGTTGTTCACGACGGTCGCCGCCTCGGCGCCGGTCAGCTCGCAGAGCAGACCTTCGACGATGTTGTCGCGGTCGCCGCGGCCACCGCCGGCGACGTCGTACTCGAGCGCGGCGTAGCCGCGCATCGCCGCGGCTGCCGCTTCGATCGCCTCGTCGGCGAGCAGCGCACGGCCCAGATTCGTGTGGATCACCGTGCCGGTCAGATTGAACACCGGGGTCATGCGCGGCGCGGCGAGCGCGCGCGCACGCGCGGCGGCATCGTCGATCAGCTCGGCGAGCGCGGGCGGCTCGCCACCGGCGCGGATGCGCTCGCGCGCGGCGTCGAGCGCGGCCTGGATCGCGCGCTTGACGAACGCGTGGCCGAGCACGGGGACAAGCGCGGCGAGCGACGGCTGCGCGAGCAGCCGGTCGACGGCAGGAAGCCGGGCGAGAGTTTCGACAGTCGCCCTTGCCTCACCCGCACGGGGCAGAGTCAAGTCGGACATGGGGGCTATCCGCTGCCGGGGTGGAACTGCAGGTTGGGGCCGGAGCGCGCGAAGCCCTGCTCGTCGACCAGCACGTCGAGCGCGAGCGTGGCCAGATCGTCGGCCACCGGATCGACGAAGGCGTCCTTGTCCTGATTGAAGATCTTCAAGTACGAGTTGCACTCGCTGCAGGTCTCCGCCTTCGCCAGCGCGTCGGCCGCGCTGCGGCCCTCCTGCTCGATGCTCAGATAGGCGAGCCCGCGGTCCGCTTCGCACGACGAGCACTTGACCCGCGGCAGGTTCCACTCGGTTTCGCACAGCGCGCAGTGCAGGTAGCGCAGGCTGTTCTGCGGACCGATGCGCAGCACGCTCGCCACCGGCCGCATTGCGCACACGGGGCAGACTGTGGCGACGTCGCACTTTTCGACGTCGCCCGGTGCGAGGGTGGCCGCCAGTCGCGAGAAATACACCTGCAGCGCGGCGCCAACGAAGGGCACGAAAGCGGCGTCGGCATCGAGGGTCGTGCCGGCGAGCAGCCGCTCGGCAAGCGCCTCGAGTGCATCGTCGGCGAGCGCGCCGAGCCGCGTCAGCGTGTGCTGCATGCCGTCGGCGGCGGAGCGCCGCACGGCGGCGACGATGTCGCGCAGGTCGGCGCGCCACTCGGCGCCGCGCTCGTGCGACTGCGCCGACAGCGGCGGCATGCCGTACTGGCGGCTGGATTCGAGCAGCGCCGCAGCCACCGGCGCGGCGGTGCGCGCCGCGAGCGCGGCGTCCTGCGCGCGCGCGATCTGCGCCATTGCGCGCAGGTAATCGGCCATCGGGTGCCCGTTGGCCAGCGCCTCGAAGCGGCTTGCGCGTTCGGCGTAGCGCTGCACGTTGGTCGGCAGCACGACGCGCGGCGACTGCGGCACGCGGCCGATCGAGCCATCGGTAATGATCGGCGTAGGCAAGTGATCTCCGGTCTTGGCGAACGAGAGAAAAAGACGGCGGCCGCAGCCGCCGTCTTCACAGCGCAGATGCGGCTACTTGGCGCCGGTCACTCGACGGTACCACAGCGGGTGGTGGTGCTTGGCCCACGCGTGGCTCACCGTGCCGCGGGTCATCGCGCGCAAGCTGCCCCGCACCCAGAACAGGGCCGAGTAGATGTGCACGACGATGCCGAGCATCAGCACGAAGGCGGCGAGCATGTGCACGACCGCCGCGGCGCGAATCACCGGGATCGGAAAGAAGCCGGCAAAGTACGGCCGCCACAGGATGATGCCCGATACGAGCAGCAGCACCATGGTGACGACCATCGTCCAGAACAGTTGCTTCTGTCCGATGTTGTACTTGTCGATCTCCGGCAGGTTCTCGTCACGGTTGTTGATCACGTCGCGCAGACGCTTGCGCCACTCCCGGTCGTACGGCTGGATGATGTTGTCCTGCCAGTAGCGCATGACCATGAACAGGAAGAACACAAACATCAGCACGCCGAGGAACGGATGCAGGATGCGCGCCCACACGCCGCCGCCGAGCAGCCACGACAGGAAGTAGAACGACGGGTGGAAGAAGGCGAGCCCCGAGGCCGCGAGCAGGATGAACAGGATCGCGACGATCCAGTGGTTGGTCCGCTCGCCCGCGCTGTAGCGCGGCACTTCGCCGCTTTTCATCACGACTTGGCTCATGCCTTATCTCCCCGTTCGACTTCCTTCGGACCGCGCGTCACGTAGTGGAAGAACGCGCCCAGCACCGCCAGCCCGAGCCCGATCGAAAGCAGCGGCTTGGCCACCCCTTTCCATAGGCTGACCCACGGACTGATCTTCGGATCGGCGGGCAGCCCGCTGTACAACTCGGGCGTGTCGCCGTGCTGCAGCACGTACATCACGTGTGTGCCCTTGACGCCCTGCGGGTCGTACAACGCCGCCTTCTGCAGACCGCGCTCCTTCAGGTCGTTCACCCGCTTCTGCCCGCGCGCGATCATGTCCTCCTTGGCGCCGAACATGATGGCGCCGGTCGGACACGTCTTCACGCAAGCCGGCTCCAGACCCACCGCGACGCGATCCGAGCACAGCGTGCACTTGTAGGCCTTGTTGTCCTTCTTGCTGAGGCGCGGGATGTTGAACGGGCAGCCGGCGATGCAGTAGCCGCAGCCGATGCAGTTCTCCGAGATGAAGTCGACGATGCCGTTGGCGTACTTGACGATCGCGCCCGGTGCCGGACACGCCTTCAGGCACCCCGGATCCTCGCAATGCATGCAGCCATCCTTGCGGATCAGCCAGTCGAGGTTGCCGTCCGCGCGCTGGACTTCGGCGAAACGCATCACCGTCCACGACCGATCGGTCAGGTCGACCGGGTTGTCGTAGACGCCGACGGTCGTGCCGATGTCGTCGCGCAGATCGTTCCACTGCATGCACGCGACCTGGCAGGCCTTGCAGCCGATGCATTTGGAGATGTCGATCAGCTTGGCGACCGGTGTGACCGGACCGTGCAAGCCGCCGTACCGCACCGACGGCGGGGTGGTCGTCGTGGCCGAGCGTTTCTGAACATCGAGTGATTGCATGTCGTCCTCCTTATGCCTTCTCGATGTTGACCAGGAACGCCTTGTACTCCGGCGTCTGCGAGTTCGCATCGGCCACGTACGGCGTCAGGCTGTTGGCGAGGAAGCCGCTCTTGGCGACGCCGACGAAACCCCAGTGGATCGGGATGCCGACCGTGTGCACCTTCTTGCCGGCGACGTCCAGCGTCTTGATGCGCTTGGTCACCACCGCCGCGGCGCGGATCTCGCCGCGGTTGCTGCGCACCTTGACCATGTCGCCGTTACGGATGCCCTTCTCCTTGGCCAGCTCTTCGCTGATCTCGACGAAAGGCGACGGCTGCACGATCGAGGTCGACTCGACGTTCTTGGTCCAGAAGTGGAAGTGCTCGACCAGCCGGTACGTCGTTGCCGCGTACGGGAACTGGTCGGCCTTGCCAAACGCCTCCAAATCGCCCTTGTACACGCGCGCGACCGGATTGCTGAGCGCCTTCTTGTTGCCGGGATGCAGCGGGTTTTCGGCAAGCGGCGTCTCGAACGGCTCGTAGTGCTCGGGGAACGGTCCCTCGGCCATCAGCGGCGCGAACAGCCGCGCGACACCCTCGGGCGTCATGATGAACGGCCCGGTGCCTGTGTCCGGACCAAGCCCCGGCGCGATGTCGGGCACGTCGTTGCCGGCCCATGCGGTGCCGGTCCAGCGGATGCCCGCGCGCTTCGGATCCCACGGCCTACCGGTCTTCGGATCGGTGCCGGCGCGGTTGTACAGCACGCGCCGGTTCGCCGGCCAGGCGAAGCCCCAGTTCTGGTAGTTGCCCAGACCCGCCGGGTCCGAGGTATCGCGTCGGGCCGAGTTGTTGCCCGCCTGCGTCCACACACCGCTGTAGATCCAGTTGCCGCACGCGGTCGAGCCGTCGTCCTGCAGCAGACCGAAGCCCGGCATCTGCTCACCGGCTTTCACCAACACCTTGGTCTTGTCTTTGGGATCGACCACGTCCGCGAGCGCCCGCCCGTTGATCTCGCGCAGCACTTCTTCCGGCGACGGTTTGGCCGGGTTCATGTAGCTCCACGTGAGGTTCAGCACGGGCTCGGCCGCCTTGCCGCCGTCTTTCGCATACATGTCACGCAGACGCGTGAACAGCGAACCGACGATCTCCAGGTCGGTCTTGCCTTCGCCGGGCGGCTCGGCCGCAGCCCACTTCCACTGCACGACACGCCCCGAGTTGGTGAAGGTGCCGGCCTCCTCCGCGAAGCACGACGACGGCAGCCGAATCACCTCGGTCTTGATGTCCTCGGGCTTGACGGCGTGAAACTCGCCGAAGTCCTTCCAGAACTCCGCGGTCTCGGTGCGCAGCGGATCGATCACGACCAGGTACTTGAGCTTCGACAACGCCATGCCGAGCTTCTTCTTGTTCGGCAGCGCCGCCAGCGGGTTGAAGCCCGTCATGATCAGCCCGTTCATCTGGCCCTGGAACATGTACTCGAAGGTCGCCAGCACGTCGTAGGCGCGGTCGGTCTTCGGCAGCCAGTCGTACGCGAAGTCGTTGTCCTTCGTCGCCGCGTTGCCGTACCACGCCTTCAGCAGGCTGGTGTGCCACTTCGGGAAGTTCTGCGGGAAGTTCATCTGGTTCGGCCGCAGCGGCTTCGGCGTGCGCTTGGCCAGATACTCCTCGCGCGTGGCATCGGCATCGGTCGGCGCGGACAGGTAGCCCGGCAGAACGCCCGCGACGGCGTTCATGTCGGTGATGCCCTGCACGTTGGCGTGGCCGCGCAGCGCGTTGACGCCGCCGCCCTGCCGGCCCATGTTGCCGAGCAGGAGCTGGATCATCGCCATCGTGCGGATGTTCTGGCTGCCGACCGAGTGCTGCGTCCAGCCGAGCGCGTACAGGATGGTCATCGTACGATCGGGCGTCGAGGTGGAGCCGATCATCTCGGCCACCTTCAGGAACTGCTCCTTCGGCGTGCCGCAGATCTTGCTGACCATCTCGGGGGTGTACCGGCTGTAGTGCTTCTTCAGCAGCTGGAACACGCAGCGCGGATGCTCGAGCGTGTCGTCGACCACCGCGTAGCCGTCCTTGCCGATCTCGTAGCCCCAAGTGGCCTTGTCGTAGCTGCGCTTGGCATCGTCGTAGCCGGAGAACAGCCCGTCCTTGAACTCGAAGCCCTCCTTGATCACGAACGGCGCGTTCGTGTACGCCTTGACGTAATCGAGGTGGATCTTGTTGTTCGACAGCAGGTAGTTGATCACGCCACCCAGGAAGGCGATGTCGGTGCCCACCCGGATCGGCGCGTAGTAGTCGGCCACCGCAGCCGAGCGCGTAAAGCGCGGGTCAACGACGACGAGCTTGGCCTTGCGGTGCTCCATCGCCTCGGTCACCCACTTGAAACCGCACGGGTGTGCTTCGGCGGCGTTGCCGCCCATGATCATGATCAGGTCGGCATTCTTGATGTCGACCCAGTGGTTGGTCATCGCTCCGCGACCGAATGTCGGGCCCAGACTGGACACCGTCGGCGCGTGTCAGATGCGTGCTTGGGTATCGAGAGAAACCACCCCCAGGCCGCGCGCGGCCTTGACCCACAGATAACCGGCCTCGTTCGTGATCGCGCTGGACACCAGCACGCCGGTCGTCGGCCAGCGGTTGACCGTGACGCCCTTGTCGTTCTTCTCGACGAAATTGGCGTCGCGATCGGCCTTCATGTGCTTGGCGATGCGCGTCAGCGCTTCGTCCCAGGAGATCCGCTTCCACTCCCGGGCACCGGGCTCGCGGACTTCGGGATGCAGCAGCCGGTTCGGGGAATGCACGAAGTCGAGCAGCCCCGCCCCTTTCGGACACAGCGTGCCGCGATTGACCGGGTGATCCGGATCGCCTTCGATATGGATGATGCGGCTCTTGACGTTCTTCGCCTTGTCGCCGAGCGTGTACATGATCACGCCGCAACTGACCGAGCAGTACGGACAAGTGCCGCGCGTCTCGGTCGTGCGCGCCAGCTTGAAAGCTCGCACCTCGGCCAGCGCCGCCCCGGGCGACATGCCCAGACCGACGATGGAGGACGAGCCCATCCCCGCAGCGCAGATCCTGAAGAACTGCCTGCGGCTCATGGGTGCATTCATGAAGCCTCCTTCCTGTGGACCAACCTCGCCGATCACTCGGCGCCCCCGATCAAGCGCTGCGCGTTGGCGGTCGCAGCACCGCCCGCATGCTAGGCGGCGAAACGCTTCCTCACAACCCGCAGCGCAGCAAATTGGCCTGACCAATTGACCGATGCCGACGCAAGAGCCCGCGATCGGCTTGCGTGCGGGCGCAATAAAACAGGGGCCATCGCGCGGGCGCTTGGCACGCGCCATAGCGCTTGTGTGGACTCGGTGTTTTCCCAAACCCCCGTCGCCAGCGGGGACAATGCGCAGCTTGCGGCCAACGACGGATGCCGCGGGAGAATGCACGCATGCGCAAGCAACTGAAGCCCTACCGTATCGACCGCCCAGGCAAGTTGCGCTTGCAGGACTTCGATCCGGCCGCCAAGCCGCTGTCGACCGGCAACAAGGCCCGCGACAAGCAGCGGGTCGCCGAGATCGCATCGGCACTGGGACAGTTGCAGGACAATTTTTACGCGCTGCGCAGGGACAAGCTGCTGCTCGTGCTGCAGGGAATGGACACCAGCGGCAAGGACGGCACGATCCGCGCGGTGTTCCAGGCGATCGATCCGCTCGGCGTGCGCGCGGTCAGTTACCGGGCGCCGACCGCCTTGGAGGCGGACCGCGACTTTCTGTGGCGACACCACCGCGACGTGCCGGGCAAGGGTGAGATCGTCATCTTCAACCGCTCGCACTACGAGGCAGTGTTGATCGAATACGTGCGCGGATGGATCGACGCCGCCGAACGCGAGCGACGCTTCGCGCACATCGTGCAGTTCGAGCGCATGCTGGCCGAAACGGGCACGACGATCGTCAAGTGCTTCCTGCACATCAGCAGCGAGGAGCAGCGCGCGCGGCTGCAACAGCGCATCGACGATCCGACCAAGCACTGGAAGTTCAATCCGCAGGACCTCGAGGAACGCAAGCTCTGGCGCAAGTACCAGGAAGCCTACGAGGCCGTGCTGCGAACGACCGCGACGCCGCACGCGCCGTGGTACGTCGTGCCGGCCGACAGCAAGACCCACCGCAACCTGATGGTCGGAACGATCCTGCTCGAGGCGCTGCAGCGGCTCGCGCCCGCGGGTCCGCCGCCCAATCCGGCCTACAAAGGACTGCGCGTGACCTGACCGCGCGCCCCGCTTGAGGCCGCCGAAGGGCCGAAATCGCTCGCGCCCACGCACCTTTTTCGGGGTTCCAGCGGGCGGCGCCCGCCTAGCCTTCGACTGCGCAGAACAGCTGCCGTCGGCGCCGCTGCCGATCTCCGCACGACCATGGATACCTTCACGATCACGATCTCGGCGATGCCGGCACACACGACGGCCGCGCTGCGGTCGATGCTGCTGCTGCTCGAGCCGGCGCTCGGCGCGCGCTGGCAGGTGGTGGACAAGCCGCCCGCCGAGGTCGTGCTCCTGCCCGCCGAGACGCTTGCGCGGCTCAAGGGTGTGGCCGGCGGCCCAGACGAGCTGCCGCTGTATTTGGCGCTCGGCAACGACGGCGAACGGCCGGCCAACGCATACGCGATGCTCAAGCGGCCGATTACGCCGCCGCGACTGGTCGAAGTGCTGCACCTCGCCGAGGGCCTGATCGAAAAGCTGCGCACGCCGAAGGACGATCTGCTGACGGTGCCGCTGATCGAAAGCGTGGAGGCCGAAGGCAAGGCCCAGCTTGCGCCGGCGACCTTCGACGCGCGCGTGCGCACGACCCTGCGCGCGGCCACCTGGCGCCTGCTGCAGGATCCGATCGCCGCCACGCTGATCGACGACGAACGGCGCTCGATCTTCAGCCACCTGCCGGGGGCCGGCTATCACACGCGGCTGACGCTGGCCGAGTTCGCCAACCTGTTTCGCGAGAATCCGCCGGCGGTGCTGGTGGAGCTGTCCGGTCCGGAGCGCGACAAGCTGCGGCAGGCGCGCGATTTCAAGCCGCTGCGCGAGCTGGAGTGGACCTTCTGGATCTGCAGCCGCTCGCCGTGGCTGCGGCCCGAGCTGTCGGCCGACAAGCGCTACCGGCTGCGCCGCTGGCCCGACTTCGGGCGGCTGCCGCACTTCCAGTCGGACATTCGCATGGCCTCGGCGCTGATGGCGCAACCGCTGACGCTGCATCAGCTGCGCGAGCGCGTCGGCGTGCTGCCGGAGACGGTGATGAATTTCCTGAACGCAACCTACGCGGTCGGCGCGTTGGTCGAGGCCGACGCCGTCGCCGCGCCGAACCGCGAGGCGCCGATCGCGCCTCCGGCCGCGCCGACCGGATTGCGCGGCCTGATCGCCAGCCTGCGCCGCAAGTTCGGTCTGGCCGCTGCGAAGCCGGTGTCCAAGCCGGCTTGATTCCGGCGGCCGGCGCGTCGCGATGAACACGTACCGCATCGTGTTCGCCGGGCCGATCGGCGCCGGGAAGACCACAGCGATCAGCGCGCTGTCGGACGTGCCGCCGGTGACGACCGAGGTCGCGAGCGACGAAGCCGTCGCCGCCGGCAAGGAGACGACGACGGTCGCGTTCGACTACGGCCAGGTGCTGCTCGAAAGCGGCGACATCGTGCAGTTGTACGGCACGCCGGGGCAGGCGCGCTTCGACTTCATGTGGCCGATCATCGCGGACAACGCGCTCGGGGCGATCATCCTGGCGGACAACTCGCGCGCCGACAGCCTCGCGTGCACGCTCGAGTACGTGCGCGAGTTCGCGCCGCGCATCGTCGCCGGCAATTGCATCGTCGGCGTGGGGCGCACGGAAACGCACCCGCGGCCGACCGTCGACGACTACGCCGACGCGCTGGCGGCCGAAGGCTTCGACCTGCCGGTGATGGCGATCGATGCGCGCTCGCGCGAACACGCGCTGTTGTTGCTCGAGGTGCTGCTCGCGCGCCTGGAGGCGGTGCGCCATGTCGCTTGACGCACGCGTCGTGCAGCGCCGATCGACGCCGCGCTCGCCCGCACGCGGCCCCCTTCCGCAGGACGCAGGACGGCGCTGCGCAGCGGTTTCGCGCGCAGCGCGCGACGGGCCGCACGCCCACGCCAAGGCGGGGGCGGGGCAAACGGACATTGTGCCCTTCGCGCCGCGGGGCGAGCGACGCCATGTCCGTTAGACCCAAGTCGCCCGAACCGCGCACGATTCGCAGTTTCTTCGCCGCGCGGCTGGCCGCGCTGCGCGCGGCGGTGCCTTCGGCGAAGCTGGCGGCGATCGCCTCCGAGGACGGCTTGCTGTCGGCCACCGACAGCGATGCCGACCCCAGCCCGCTCGACCGCCGCGGCGCCGTGCTTGCGTCGCTGGTGGCGGTGGCGCGCACCGGCGCGCGCGAACTGCAGCTCGCGGACACGGTCTGCCTGCTGGTGCAGTGCCTCGACGGCGTGCTGATCGTGCGGCCGTTCGGCACGACGCGGCGTCGCCTGCTGCTATTGCAGTTGGCCGATCAGACCGAAGCCAGTCGCGCACTGGCCGAAGTCAACCGGCTTGCGCTCGACATCGAAGCGCGGCTGGCACCTGCGGCGCCGGCGCCGTGACGCCTCAAGGGCCGATCTGCGCAGCCTTGAGCCGCTGGTCGACGGTCATGCCGCGGCCGTCGGCGTAACGCACGCGCGCGGGCAACCAGCACAGCGCCGGGGCTAACCAGACTTCGAGGCGGTCGTGCCGCTCGTTGTCGGGTGCCTCGGTCGGCCGCTCCAACCGCACTGCTTCGACGCGGCCGAACGGCAGCTCCAGCGTCTCGGTGCCGCGCACTTCGAAGCGGTACAGACTCGTGTTGCGCACCCCGGCCACCCACAGCTCGACGAACGCGGCCGCGGGCGCGAGCCGCAACGCGCGCCCGAGCGCGAGCAGCAGGCTCAAACGGTCCTGCATTTGCGCACGCGTCTGTGCGGCTTCCGCCGTCGCGCTGAAGGTGACACGCCGCGCGTGCCAGTCGAACGTCGTCGTTGCCAGCGGACGGCGGCCCCGCTGCTCGCTGTACTCGTGCGGCACGAGGCCGCCGGCTTCGATCACGCCGCGCGAAGTCTGCCGCGCGTGATACAAGCCAAAGGCGTTCGTCTCGGACACGAGCGAATAGGCGCTGCCGGCGCGCGCAAGCACGAGTTGACTTTCGCCGCTGATCGACAGCAGCGAGCGCATCGCGGTCGCCTCGAACGCGAGCGCGAACGGCGGTGGCCACGCGCCGGCACCGCCGCAATCGAACGAGGCATGCGCGGCGCGCGGCAGCGCGGCGAGCGCGCAGGCGGCCAGCGCGCTAACGAGCAGCGTCCGGCGCGGGCTGCGATCCATCCTCGATCCGCAACAGCACGTTCTCGGTCGTGCGCCCGCGCCGGTCGGTGAAACGCAGCTTAACCGGCAGCCACTGCAGCGCGGGTGCGAGCCAGACTTCGATGCGCGAGTCGGCGCCGTCGACGCTGCGCGGCCGCTCGAGCTTGCGCGCGACGAAGTCGCCGACCTCGGTGACGATCGTCTCTTCGTCGCCGACCAGGAACGCATAGGTATCGACGCCGGCGGGGCCCGCGACCGGAAACTCGATCGCCGCACCGGCACGAAAGCGCTCGGGCAGCCGCTGCGCGAGCACCATCAACTGGAACTGGAACGACAGCCGGTCCTGTGTGCCCTCACGCAGCGGGTGCTCGAACGAACGCGCGCTGAAGGTCACGCGCCGCTGGTTCCAGTCGAAGTTGGCCGCTTCCGGCGAGCGTCGGATGCGCCTTTGCACGAATCGCTCCGGCGCCAGCCCGAAGCGGCGCATCCGGCCGGTCGACGTCAGCTCCAGTGCCGTGATGCCGAGCGCCACCGTCGCAAGCCGCGCCTCGTAGCGCTCGTCGTCGGCGAGCGTCCACGCAATCGACGTCTCCGCCGTGAGCACCTGGTATTCGGAACCCTTCGTCAAATACACGTACGTTGCGCGCGCCGGCAGGCCGCCGGCGACGACGCCGGTTTCCGCGAGCTCCGCCGCCAGGTCGGCGCCGTCGAGCCGCTCGGTCGGCAGCACCGGATCTTGTGCCACGGCCGCTGTGGCTTCGGGCACGGTCGCCGGCTCGATCGGCTTGGGCGGCGCGGGCTCGTCCGGCGGTTGCTCCGACCCGTCCGGCAGCGCTGCTTCGGTCGATGCCGCTTCGGTCGGCGCCGCTTCGGTCGGCGCCGCTTCGGTCGGCGCCGCTTCGGTCGGTGCCGCTTCGGTCGGTGCCGGCTCGCTGGCCGGCGCAGGCGACGATGCGATCGGCGGCGGTGGCGCAGGCGCTGCGGCGGTCCTGGGTGCGACTTTCGGCGGACGCGGCGGACGAGGCACGACGGGCGGCGGTGGTGGCGGCGGCGCGAGCAGAACGGCGCTGACCGTGCGAACGGCCCTTTCGCTGACCGCGGGCATGTCGTCGGCCGCACGCTGCATGCCGCCCAGAACCCACCAGTGCAGCAGCATCGAGGCGGCGAGCAGCGCGACCGCGCGCCCGACGTGCGCGGGTGGCGGCGTCGCGCGCGCGCTGTCGGGTGGCGCAACCAGGGAATCGAGCGAAGACATGCCTGCCCTTGAACGCGTACGACGGCGTCCGCGCCGACGGCCGTGCGACGATCCGACTTACGCGCGGATAAGATAGCCCGCGCACTGCCAACCTCGCCGCAGAATAACCGAATGAAACTCGCCACCCTGCGCGACGGCTCGCGCGATGGCCAGCTCGCCGTCGTTTCGCGCGACCTGCGCCTGGCGCATTTCGCCAGCGCCGGCCGCATGCAGCAGCTTCTCGACGACTGGCCGTTCATCGCGCCGCAGTTGGACGATCTGTATGTCGCGCTGAACGAAGGGCGTACGCGCCACGCCTTCCCGTTCGATCCGATGCAATGCATGGCTCCGCTGCCGCGCGCCTACCAGCGGGCCGGTAGCTCGGCCTACATCAACCACGTCGAGCTGGAGCACAAAGCGCGCGGCGCGGAAGTGCCGCCGTCGTTCCGGACCGAGCCGCCGATCTACCAGGGCGGCTCGGACAACCTGCTCGGACCGTACGACGACATCGTCTGCCCCAGCAAGAAGTTCGGTATCGATTTTGCGGCCGAGATCTTCGTGGTCACCGATGACGTGCCGATGGGAACGCCCGTCGAACAAGCCGCATCGCACATCCGACTGCTGATGCTCGCCAACGATGTCAGCCTGCGCAACCTGATCCCGGATGAGCTGGCCAAAGGCTTCGGCTTCTTCCAAAGCAAACCGGCCACCGCCTTTTCGCCGGTCGCGCTCACGCCGGACGAGCTCGGCGGCGACTGGCACGACGGCAGGGTGCACCGGCCGCTCGTCGTGCACTACAACGGCGTGAGGGTGGGCGAGCCAAACGCCGGCGAAGACATGACGTTTAGCTTTCCGCAGTTGATCGCGCATGCGGCCAGGACGCGCAACCTGCGCGCCGGCTCGATCGTCGGCTCCGGCACGGTGTCGAACCTCGACCGCAGCCGGGGCTACTGCTGCATCCTTGAGAAGCGTAGTCTGGAGACGATCGCCGACGGCAAGGCGACCATGCAGTTCATGAAATACGGCGACAGCGTCGCGATCGAAATGTTCGATCGCCACGGTGCGTCGTTGTTCGGTGCGATCCGGCAGAAGGTCGCGCCGTTGAAGCGCCGCTGACCCACGCCCGCCAGCACGAGGAGACACGCCGATGGCCGCCAAGAAAGCGATACCTTCGCTGCCCTTCGGCAGCACCGTCGGCGAAGGCTTCGATCTGATGAGGAAGATGTGGGGCATGACCGGATTGCCGGGCATTCCGAACCCCGGCAACCTCGCGCAGATGGCCACGCAGCTACCGCAGGCGCTGCCGAACATGATCGCGCCCACGCTCGACGTCAACGAGCTGGACCGACGGATCGCCGATCTGCGCGCGGTCGAACAGTGGCTGCAGCTCAACGCCGGGATGCTGCGCACGACGATCCAGAGCCTCGAGGTGCAGCGCGCGACGATCGCCACGCTCAAGCAGGTCGGCGGCGCGATGCTGTCGCCGGTGATCGGCAAGCCCGAGGCGGCCGCTGCGGCGCCCTCGTTCGCGACCCCGCCGACACCGGGCGCGTCGACGCCGGCGCCCGCCCCGGCGCGGCGCTCGGCGAAGGGCAGCCGCCACACGCCGCCGCCCACGCCGAAGGCAAGTGCGGCGCCCTTGAACCCGGCGGCCTGGTGGAACACACTGCAGGACCAGTTCACGAAGATCGCCGCCGCCGCGACCGCCGGCGCCGAAAGCGGCGCTGCGAACGCAAAGGCGTCGCCGCGCCGCAAGCGGCGCGCGCCGTCGCAGAAGTCCTGAGGCACGATGCGCTTCCGTCACGCGCACGCCGCGCACCCCGACTGGTCGGTGGCGGTCGACGAATGCCTGCTGCATCTGCAGGCGTTCAACGGCGACGAGCGTTATGCGCGCAACGCCAACCTCGGTTTCGTGTACCTGACCGACGCGCTGGCGCCGCACGCCGACGCGATCCTGACGACGCTGAAGGCGCGCACCGGCATCCCGAACTGGGTCGGCTCGGTCGGCGTCGGCATCTGCGCGACCGGCGTCGAGTACACCGACGAGCCCGCGCTGGCGCTGATGCTCGCGAGCTTCGCGCCCGGCAGCTTCAACGTGTTTTCGGGCACCCAGCGGCCGCCCGCGCTCGGGCTGAAGACGTCGAGCGGCGCGCCAACCGCGTTCACCGCGCTGGTGCACGCCGACCCGAACACGCCCGATCTGCCCGAGTTGATCGTCGACATGGCCAACAAGGTCGAAAGCGGCTATCTGTTCGGCGGCGTCTCGAGCGCGCGCGGCCGCACGCTGCAGATCGCCGACCGCGTGCTGGCCGGCGGGCTTTCGGGTGTGGTGTTCACCGGCGACGTGCGGCTGGTCTCGCGCGTCTCGCAGGGCTGCCACCCCTTTTCCGCGAAGCGCACCGTCACCCGCGCGGACCACAATCTGATCTACGAGCTCGACGGCGAACGCGCCTTCGAACTGCTGCTGGAGGACGCCGGCATTCGCAGCCGCGTGCTTTCCGGCGGCCCGCGCCAGGCGCGCGCGGCGCTGGCCACGCTCGCGCGGCGCGGTCTTTTCGTCGGCATCGAGCCGCCCACCGGCCACGGCTATCGCGAGCGCACGCCGGCGGCCGACTACGTGGTCCGCCACATCGTCGCGCTCGACCCGAGCAAGGGATCGGTCGCGATCGCCGGCGCAATCGAGGACGGGGCGGCGGTCAGCTTCTGCACGCGCGACGAGGCGGCCGCGCGCAAGGACCTGATCCGCATCTGCTCGGAAATCCGCGATCACCTGCACGAACGCGCGGACGCGGGCGCTGCGCAGGTCGAACCGAGCGGCGCGATCTATGTCTCGTGTCTCGGCCGCGGCTCGCACATGTTCGGCGAGCAGCACGAGGAGCTGCGGCTGATCCGACACCAGCTCGGCGACGTACCGCTGGTCGGCTTCTACGCGAACGGCGAAATCGGCGGCCGCAACCTGTACGGCTTCACCGGCGTGCTAACGGTCTTTTACTAAGAAGCCGAGAGGAACCCGTCGCGAGCGGGCCGCTGACCAGGCGCACGCAGCCGCAGGGCCGAGACACAGAAAACCTGAATCCGGCAGTCCACCGATGCGGTTTCGCGCAAGTGCGTTGGTCGGCCGGCCTTTGCGGCTTCGACTGCGCTCACCCAGCGGGTGAAGCCGCGATCGAGCGAGTCATCTCGCGCTGGCGCAGGGCGCAGGCCCGGAATGCCGCGCGCGCGACGACCGACGCGCCGACGCGACGACTCCGCGCGCCGACG
>JBBIQI010000014.1:0-31099 GCA_037442465.1 Burkholderiales bacterium | reverse complement strand
ACCAGGTCGCGCAGGTGCAGGAGCGCGTACTCGCGAAACCGCCGCCGCGCCGCGCGCGGTTATCGCGCGCGTGCTCGCCCGCCGCGCCTCGCTCGAGGATCGCGGCCGCTGTGCAAGTGCGCTGGCCGCCGCCGTTGCCGCCTGCCTCGTGCGTCCGGTCGAGAACGTCCACGTGATCTTCGAGCCGGCGGCCGACGGGCGCGTGTTCTTCGGCGGCGCGCCGCTCCCGCACAAGTCGCTTTAAGAACGCCGCGGTACACGCCCCATCGCGCGTTCTTGTGTTGCGCGGCGGTTGGTTCAGCGCCGCCTTCGGGTGTAGCCTTGGCCGCTCGTTGCGGACGCGCTCGCGCGCGGCACCGCGATCGCTTTGAGCCCCGCAGAGGGACGCGATCCACGCTCAGGGGGATATGGGTTTCCTCGATCTTCAGGCTGCCGGTGGCGCCGTCGGCGCGGCCGGATCGCGCGACGCGGAGCCGTTCGCGCCGGACGCGCGCGTGTGGTCCGACCCGGCCGCCTGGAACGGACGTGTTCCGCGGCCCGACGAGGATGTGGTGATTCCGCCGGGGCGAACGGTCGTCGTCGACGGCGATGTGCGCGCGGCCTCGATCACGGTCTTTGGCACGCTGCTGTTCGCGCCGCGCGAACTGTCGCTGCGCGCGCGCTGGATCCTGGTCGAAGGCGGCGGTGCGCTGCGCGCGGGCAGCCCGGAGGCGCCGCGCGACGCCCGGCTGACGATTTCGCTCGGCGGCGGCGCGCCCGACGAAAACGCGCACGGTCTCGGCACCGCGTTTCTGGCGGCCGTGCGCGGCGGCACGATCGACCTGCACGGGTGCCGGCGCAAGAGCTGGGCCGCGCTGGGGGACTCCATCGGCGCCGGCGGCCGCATGCTGCGGCTGGCGCAGCCGGTCGACTGGCAGGCGGGCGAACCGATCGCGATCGCTTCGGGCGGCGCCGAGCTGCCGCTGGTCGAAGAGCGAACGATCGAAACGGTCGCGCGCGACGGCATGACCGTGATCGTCGATCGCCCGTTGCAGCACCGCCATTTCGGCGAGCGTTCGCCGCTGCGGGCACCGGCCACCACGCTGGGCAAGGTCATGCTGATGAGCCGCGGCATCGTCGTCGAAGGCGACGAAGCTTCGAGCGAGCGCGGTTTCGGTGCGCATTGCCTGATCGGCAGCGGCGCGCGCGACGGCGACGAGGGCGCGCGCTCGTCGATCGGCCGCTTCCGCGGCGTCGAATTCCGACGGGTCGGACAGTTCGGCCGGCGCGATCGTTTCCCGCTGCACTGGTCCGCCAACGGCGACTCGGGCGCGAGCTGCGCGGTCGACTGCCTGATCCACCATTCGTTCCAGCGCGGCGTCGTGGTCGCCGGCTCCCCGCACGTCCGGCTCGCAGGCAACGTCGTCTACAAACCGTACGGCCACGCGTTCGTGATCGAGCACACGGAAGACGCGGCGCAGACCGTCGCCGCCAATCTTGCGGTGCGGCCGCGCGTCGTGCGCTTTGCCGATCCCGCGCTGCGCGGTCTGCACGAGCACCGCCCGCGCGCGTTCTGGTTCGGTCCGTTGCGGGCGCCTCCGCCGACGATCCGCCGGCCGCGCTGACAGCGGCGCCGAGTCTGCCGTTCCCCATGGCCGCCCGCTATGATCAGCGCGCAGCGCAGGGAGGGCAGGTGAGCACACAGGCGGAACTGAAGCACGCGGTGGCCAAGGCCGCGATCCGTTTCGTGCCGGACGGCAAGATCATCGGCGTCGGCACCGGTTCGACCGCGGATATGTTCATCGACGAGCTGGCGGCGATCAAGGACCGCATCGTCGGCGCGGTGACCAGTTCCGAGCGCAGCGGCCAGCGGCTCGCCGCGCACGGCATCCGCCTGTTCGATCTGAACGACGTCGAGGACCTGCCCGTCTACATCGACGGCGCCGACGAGATCGACGGCTCGTTCGCGATGATCAAGGGCGGCGGTGCGGCGCTGACGCGCGAGAAGATCGTCGCCGCGGTGGCGCGGCAGTTCGTGTGCATCGCCGACGAAAGCAAGCGCGTCGACGTGCTCGGCCGCTTTCCGCTGCCGGTCGAGGTGATTCCGATGGCGCGCAGCTACGTCGCACGCCGGCTGGCGGAACTCGGCGGGCAACCCAAGTGGCGTGCGGGTGTACTGACCGACAACGGCAACGTGATCCTCGACGTGCACGGCCTGCGCATCACCGATCCGGTCGGTCTCGAGACCGCCATCGACGGCATCGTCGGCGTCGTGGCGAGCGGCCTGTTCGCCAAGCGCGGTGCCGACGTGCTGCTGCTGGGCACGACCGACGGCGTGATCGAGTCGCGGCGGCAGTGAGGCGCGCACGGCCGGCTGCACGGTCGCGCCGGGGGCGTGCGGCGGCTTGAGCGCGATGCGTCGCTGCCGCGGGCCGCGAGCGCTGCGTTGGCCGGCGCGCGGGCTGCTCGCGCTGGCGGCACCGCCCGCCGCCTATCTGGCGGCGGCGCTGGTACTCGGCGCGCTGCCGGTCAATCGCAGTTTCGTCGAAGCGCCCGACGGCGTGGCAATTTACGTGCGGACCAACGGGGTGCACGCGGAGATCGTCGCGCCGACGCGCGCGGTGGGCGTGGACTGGTCGATCGATCATCCGCCGCAGCACTTCGGGCGGCTCGCTGCGCCGCTCGCGTGGATCGCTTTCGGCTGGGGCGATCGCGACTTTTATTTGAACACGCCGACCTGGCGCGAGTTGCGGCTGCGCACGGCACTCGTCGCGCTATCAGGGCTCGGGCAGGGAGCGATGCACGTCGAGTATCTCGATCGTCCTGAAGCGTATGCAGCAAAGCGCGTTCGGATCAGCCCCGCGCAGTACCGGCGGCTCGTCGACTACCTGCGCGCATCGTTCCGCCGCGACGACGCAGGCCGGCCGCTGCGCATCGATGCGCCGGGCTACTTCGACACCGACGCGTTCTACGAGGCGATTCCCGTCTACACGTTCTGGTTCACGTGCAACGAGTGGGTGCGCCACGGGCTTGCGCATGCAGGCGTACGGACGGCCGCTTGGGCGCCGTTCGACAACGCGATCTTCCGGCAGTTGCGCGCGATCGACTGAGAACGCGTGGAGATTTCGTGGCGAGTGGGCCGCGGGCTGAACGGATGCGGCCGTGGGGCCGAGACATATCAAGTAGATAGGCGAGGCCCGAGCACCGCGCAACGACGCCAGCGGACCGCGCAGCAGAAAGATTCACAGCTTCTGAGCGTCAGCCGGCCGCCCGCTGCGCCTCGCAGATCGCGCGCCAGACGCGTTCGGGCGTGGCGGGCATCTCGATGTCGGTGACGCCGAGCGGGCGTAGCGCGTCGACGATCGCGTTGATCACGGTCGGCGTGGCGCCGACCGTGCCGAGCTCGCCGACGCCCTTGGCGCCGAGCGGATTGATCTTGCACGGCTGCGATTGGTCGGTGTGCGTGTCGATTCGCGGCAGGTCGTCGGCGCGCGGCAGCGCGTAGTCCATGAACGAGCCGGTCAGCAACTGCCCTTCGCGGTCGTAGACCACCTGCTCCGTCAGCGCCTGCCCGACGGCCTGCGCGATGCCGCCGTGCACCTGACCGGCGACGATCAGCGGGTTGATCACGCGGCCGACGTCGTCGAACGTCGTGTAGCGGTCGATCCGCGTCTCGCCGGTTTCCGGATCGATCTCGACTTCGCAGACATGCACGCCGTTCGGCCACGAGGGGCCCCCGACTTTCTGCAGCGTAGTCACCGCGATGCGCCGATCCGGCTGCCTGGCCGCGAGATCGCCGAGGTCGATGCCGCGGTCGGTGCCGGTGATTTCGAAGCGGCCCGCGCGATAGACGATGTCTTCGGGCGCGGCTTCGAGCTGTTCTGCGGCGAGCTTGCGGCCGGCGTCGATCGCCTGCTCGGAGGCCGTGAGCATCGCCGAACCGCCGATGTACAGCGAACGGCTGCCCATGCTGCCGATACCCTGGGCAACATCGCTGTCGCCCTGCACGATCTCGATGCGCGCCGGGTCGAGCTGTAGCGCCTCGGCAAGGATCTGGACGTAGCTCGTTTCGATGCCCTGGCCCATCGCCTGCATCGCCGTGAACACGCGCACGCGGCCGTCGGCGAGCGCGTGAAGCTGCACGGTTTCTTCGTGTACGACGCCGGTCCATTCGAGGAAGGTCGACACCGCGCGCCCGCGTAGCCGGCCGCGCGCGGCCGACACCTTGCGGCGCGCTTCGAACCCGTTCCAGTCGGCTGTAGCCAGCGCCTGTTCGAGCATGCGGGGAAAGTCGCCGCTGTCGTAGGTCTCGCCCATCGGCGTGCGGTACGGCATCGCGGTCGGCGGGATCAGATTGCGCCGGCGCAGTTCGGCGGGGTCGATCTTCAGTTCCGCGGCGGCGCAGTCCATCAGCCGCTCGATCAGGTAGATCGCCTCGGGGCGGCCCGCGCCGCGATACGCGCCGATCGGGTTCGTGTGCGTCAGCACCGCCTGCGAGCGCAGGTCCAGCGCGGGAACGTGATAGACGCTGGTCGTGACCTTCGGCCCGATCAGCAGATGGATCGCCGCACCGGCGGCCGTTCCATAGGCACCGATGCCGCCCTGGATGCGCACGCGCAGTCCCAGAATCCGGCCTTCGCCGTCGAGCGCCAGCTCGGCGTCGGCGTGCTGATCGCGGCCGTGCGTGGCGGCCTGGAAGTCCTCCAACCGGGTCGCGCGCCAGCGCACGGGTCGGCCGAGTCTGCGTGCAGCGAACGCGCAGACGACGTCTTCGGCGTGCAGTGCGGCCTTCATGCCGAAGCCGCCGCCGACGTCGCCGACGACGACGCGGATGTTCTCGGGCGCCATGTTCAGCACGGCGGCGAGCGACTTTTGAAAGCCCGCCGGGTTTTGCGAGCTTGCATGCAACGTCAGCCGCCCGGTCTTCGCGTCGAGCTCGGCGACGCAGCCGCGCGGCTCGAGCGTCACGGGCGCCAGACGCTGGTTGCGCACGGAGATCCGCGTGACGTGTGCGGCCCGCGCGAACGCGGCATCGCAGGCAGCGGCGTCGCCGAAACTCGAACGACCGGCAACGTTGCCGGGTGCGTCCGGCCACACCAGCGGCGCGCCAGGCGCCAGCGCTTCCTCGATCGTCGCGACCGCGGGCAGCGGCTCGTAATCGACGGCGACGAGTGCGGCAGCGCGCTCGGCCGCAGCGCGCGACTCGGCGACGACCGCGGCGACCGCTTGTCCGACGAAGCGCGCGACGTCGGTGGCGAGCGGCAAGTACGGCGGCGTGGTCTGTGGCTGACCCTTGGCGCCGCGCAAGGCCGGGCTGGCGGGGAAGGCGGTGACGCCCGCAGCGACAAGATCGGCGCCGGTCAGCACCGCAACGACGCCGTCGGCGGATTTCGCATCGGCCGCATCGACCGATCCAATGCGCGCATGCGCGTGCGGCGAACGCACGAACGCCACGTGCAGCTCGCCCTCGAAGCGCAGATCGTCGACATAGCGACCGCGACCGGTGAGCAGTCGATCGTCCTCGATGCGCGTGACCGCCTGGCCGATGCCGAATTTCATCGTTGTGTCGACCCCGGGAATTGAACGAAGATCAGCGGTGCCGTCTCATCAGCAGTACGGTCACTACGAATCCGACGATCGCGAGCAGCCCAACCGCGACCCAGGCCGCGCCCGAACCGGTCAGCAGTAACGCCAGCGCGACGCCGGCCGCGAGCCCCGCCGCCCACAACAATACGAAGGCGAGCGGGCCGTGCAAGGCATCAACTCTTCGGCGGCACGTAACCCTGCGCGACGTCGGCGCCTTCGCCGAAAAAGTGGCGCTCCATTTGCGTCTGCAGGTACTTGCGGGCGCGCGGGTCGGCGAGGTTCAAGCGGTTCTCGTTGACCAGCATCGTCTGATGCTTCAGCCACTGCTGCCACGCCTCCTTCGAAACGTTCTCCCAGATGCGCTTGCCGAGTTCGCCGGGAACGGGCGGAAAGTCGAGACCTTCGGCCTCGTGCCCGAGCTTCACGCATTTGACCATCCTTGCCATGAGAGCTTCCTTCGTGTGCGGGCCGGTGCGCGGCCCGACGTTTCAAATCGCCTTGATCAGCACTTGCGAGCGGCGCTGCCAGTTGTACAACCTCTTGCGCTCGACCGGCAGGTCATCGACGTCGGCCAGCGTGAATCCGCGCTTCAGGAACCAGTGCGCGGTGCGCGTCGTCAGCACGAACAGCTTCTCCAGCCCGGCTGCTTTGGCGCGCGCCTCGATGCGCTTGAGCAGCCGCGCGCCGTCGCCATAGTTCTGGTAGCTCGGATGCACCGTGAGCGCGGCCATTTCGCCCATCTTCGACTCCGGGAACGCGTACAGCGCCGCGCAGCCGTAGATCACCCCGTCGTGCTCGAGCACGGTGAAGCGGTCGATTTCGCGTTCGATCAGCTCGCGCGGGCGCTTGACCAGGGTGCCGTCGGCCTCGAGGGGTTCGAGCAGCTTCAGGATGCCGCCGACGTCGTCGATCGTCGCCTCGCGCAGCGCTTCGAGGTCCTCGATCGACAGCATCGTGCCGACGCCGTCGTGCGTGAACAGTTCGATCAGCACCGCGCCGTCGAGCGCGTACGGAATCACGTGCACGCGCTGCACGCCGCCGCGGCAGGCGCGCAGCGCGAATCGCAGGTTGAACGCGCTGTCGGCGTCGACGTCGTCGGCGGCGAGCAGGTTCTCGGCCTGCGCGATCGTCAGCTCCTCGTGCAGTCGGCCGGCGCGGTCGCGTACGCCGTCGATGTCCGTGATCAGGATCAGCTTGTCGGCGCGGATCGCGGTCGCGATGCTGGTCGCGACGTCTTCCATCGTCAGGTTGAACGCCTCGCCGGTCGGCGAGAAACCCAGCGGCGAGGCCAGCACGATCGTGTCGGCCGCGAGCGCCTGCCGGATGGCCTCCGCGTCGACCTTGCGCACAACGCCGGTGTGCAGGAAGTCGACCCCGTCGAGGATGCCCACCGGGCGTGCGGTGACGAAGTTGCCGCTGATCACGCGCACTTTCGAGTGCGCCATCGGCGTGTTCGGCAGGCCTTGCGAGAACGCCGCTTCGATGTCGAGCCGGATCTCGCCGGCGGCCTCCTTCGCGCATTCGAGCGCGGCGGCGTCGGTGATCCGCATGCCTTGGGCGAAACGCGCCTCGATGCCCTTGAGAGCGAGTTGCGCCTGCACCTGCGGGCGCGAGCCGTGCACGATCACGAGCCGGATGCCCATCGCATGCAGCAGCGAAAGGTCTTGCACCAGCGCGTTCAGGCGCCCGGCCTCGATCAGCTCGCCGCCAAAGGCGACGATGAAAGTGCGGCCGCGATGCGCGTGCACGTAAGGCGCGACGTCGCGCAGCCAGGCGACGAACTGCGTGTGCGTGGCCGCGGCGAGCGAAGAGGGCAGCGAGGCGTCGGCGTCGTTCACGTGGTGCGGCGGCGTTTATTCCTTCCCCCAAGGGAAGGTCGGGTGGGGGTTGAATCGATCGAGTGCATCCTCCGACCGATCCCCACCCCGCCCCTCCCCTTCAAGGAGAAGGAATCGACACTTTGAAAAGTATACTTCGCGCCCTTCGAGCGCCCCTTCATTGCGAACGATGACGCGACTTCGGTCGCGGCCCGATGCAGCAACCGAATCGACAGCCCGCGCCGCGGCCGCAACGGTCGACCGAGTCGCGCGCGCCGCTGCCGCCGATCGCGTTCCCTGAGGAACTGCCGGTCTCGGCGCGGCGCGAGGAGATCGCGCGCGCGATCGAGGCCCACCAGGTCGTCATCGTCTGCGGCGAGACCGGCTCGGGCAAGACCACACAGTTGCCGAAGATCTGTCTGGCGCTCGGCCGCGGGCGCGACAAGCTGATCGGCCACACGCAACCGCGCCGCATCGCGGCTTCTTCGGTCGCACGGCGCATCGCGCAGGAGCTGAACTCGCCGCTGGGCGAGGTGGTCGGCTTCAAAGTGCGCTTCACCGACCAGATGCGGCCGGGCGCGGCGGTCAAGCTGATGACCGACGGCATCCTGCTGGCGGAAACGCAAAGCGATCCGCTGCTCGCCGCCTACGACACGATCATCATCGACGAGGCCCACGAACGCAGCCTGAACATCGACTTTCTGCTCGGCTACCTCAAGCAGCTCCAGCCGCGGCGGCCCGATCTGAAGCTCGTTATCACGTCGGCGACGATCAACGCCGACCGGTTCGCGGCGCACTTTGGCACCAACGACAAGCCGGCGCCGGTCATCAACGTTTCCGGCCGGCTGTACCCGGTCGAGATCCGCTGGCGGCCGGTCAAGGACGAAGACGACGCCGACGACCGCACGCTGATGGACGCGATCGTCGACGCGGTCGACGAGTGCGCGCTCGCCGGCCGCGGCGACGTACTGGTCTTTCTGCCCGGCGAACGCGAGATCCGCGAGGCGGCCGAAGCGCTGCGCAAGCACCATCCGCCGGGCACCGAGATCCTGCCGCTGTTCGCGCGGCTATCGGCCGAGGAGCAGGAGCGCGTGTTCAGGCCGGGCGGTGCGCGCAGGATCGTGCTGGCAACCAACGTCGCCGAGACTTCGCTGACGGTGCCCGGCATCCGCTACGTCGTGGACACGGGGCTGGCGCGCGTGAAGCGCTACTCGTACCGCAACAAGGTCGAGCAGCTTCAGGTCGAGCCGATTTCGCAGGCGGCGGCCAATCAGCGCGCGGGCCGCTGCGGCCGTGTGGCGGCGGGTATCTGCATTCGGCTGTACGACGAAGCGGATTTCGCCAGGCGGCCCAGGTTCACCGATCCCGAGATCCTGCGCTCGTCGCTCGCGGCGGTGATCCTGCGCATGAAGTCGCTCGGGCTGGGCGACGTGCGCGCGTTTCCGTTCGTCGATCCGCCGCCGGCGCGCGCGATCGCCGACGGTTTCGACCTGCTGGCGGAGTTAAACGCGGTCGACGAGTCCAACGAGCTGACTGCCGTGGGACGCGAGCTCGCGCGCCTGCCGGTCGATCCGAGGGTCGGACGCATGCTGCTCGCGGCGCGCGACTGCCACGCGCTCGCCGAGGTGCTGATCATCGCCGCGGCGCTGTCGGTGCAGGATCCGCGCGAACGGCCGCTCGAGGCGCAGGCCGCCGCCGATCAGGCACACCGGCGGTTCGCCGACGACAAGAGCGACTTCCTGTCGCTCGTCAAGCTGTGGCGCTTCGTCGAAGAGCGCTTCGCGCACAAGAAGTCGAACCGCAAGCTGACCGACGAGCTGAAGTCGAACTTCCTTTCCCCACGCCGCGTGCGCGAGTGGCGCGAGGTGCATTCGCAGCTGGCGGCCAACGTGGGCGAGATGGGTTGGCGCCAGAACGCCGCACCGGCGACCTTCGAGCAGGTGCACCTTGCGCTGCTCGCCGGGCTGCTCGGCAACGTCGGCTGCAAGGCGCTCGACGCCGACTTTCGCGAACCGCCGTACGTCGGCGCGCGCGGCATCAAGTTCTTCGTCTGGCCCGGCTCGCCGCTGGCGAAGAAGGCGGGGCGGTGGGTGATGGCGGCCGAGCTGGTGGAGACGACCCGGCTGTTCGCGCGTTGTGTGGCCACGATCGAGCCGCAGTGGCTGGAGCGCGTCGGCGCGCACCTGCTGAAGAAGTCGTGGAGCGACCCGCACTGGGAGAAGAAAACCACACAAGTGGTTGCCTTCGAGCGGGCCACGCTGTACGGCCTGGTGGTCTACAACCAGCGCCGCGTGGAGTTCGGATCAAAGGATTCGCCGGCCGCGCGCGAAATCTTCATCCGCGCGGCGCTGGTCGAAGGCGAATACGACACGCAGGCGCCGTTTTTCGCGCACAACCGGCGCCTGCTGCGCGAGATCCGCGAGCTCGAACACAAGACGCGCCGGCCCGACGTGCTGGTCGACGACGAACTGATCTTTGCCTTCTACGACAAGCTGATTCCGGCCGACGTGTGTTCGGGCGCGTCATTCGAGCGCTGGCGCCGGCAGGCCGAGCAGGGCCAGCCGAAGCTGCTGTTCCTGAACCGCGACGAGCTGATGCGGCACGAAGCGCGTGGCGTGACCACGGAGCTGTTCCCGAAGCAGTGGGACATGCGCGGTGTGCCGATGGCGCTCACCTATCACTTCGAGCCGGGCAGCCCGCGCGACGGTGTGACCCTGACCGTGCCGCTTTACGCGCTCAACCAGGTGGACGCGATCCGCTGCGACTGGCTGGTCCCGGGCATGCTGAAGGAAAAGGTGCATCTGTTGGTCAAGAGCCTGCCGCAGAAGCTGCGCCGCCATTGCGTGCCGCTGCCCGAGTACGCGGCCGGTTTCGTCGCACGGCATGCGGCCGAAATGGCGTCGCCGCAGCGCCCGCTGATCGAGGCGCTGATCGCCGACCTGCGAGAGCAGAAGAACGTCGCCTGCCAGCCGACCGACTTCAAGCTCGAAACGCTGCCCGCGCATCTGACGATGAACTTCAAGGTCGTCGACGAGCACGGCCGCCAGATCGGCATGGGTCGCAGCCTCGCCGCGCTGCGCGCCGAGCTGGGGGCGCAGGCGCAGCAGACCTTCCAGACGCTGGCCGCACAGGACGCGCGGGTGGCGGAAGGGCTGCACGAAAACATCACCGACTGGGACTTCGGCGAACTGCCCGAGCTGCTGGAAATCGAGCGCAACGGGCGCAGGCTGATCGGGTTTCCCGCCCTGGTCGACCACGGCGATCGCTGCGAGATCGAGGTGTTCGACGACGCCGACGCCGCCCGCGCGCGGCATCGCGACGGCCTGCGCCGGCTGTTCCGTCTGCAGCTGAAGGAGCAGGTGAAGTTCCTGGAGAAGAGCCTGAACTCGTTGCAGACGGTGCAGATGCAGGCGGGCACCGTGCCCGCGCTCGCCGCCGCGTGGCCGAGCTTCGAGGAACTGCGCGATCAGGTGATCACCGCCGCGATCGACCGCACCTGCCTCGTCGAGCCCTGGCCGACCGACAACGCCGGCTTCGTTGCGCGCAAGAGCGAGGCGCGCGGCAAGCTCAGTCTGATCGCGCAGGAGGTCGCGCGGCTCGTGACGGCAATCGTGAAGGAGGCGGCGGCGCTGCCGAAGAAGCTCCAGGCGGCGCGGGCGTTCGCGGCCGCGGTCGCGGACATCGAGCAGCAGCTTGCGCGGCTGTTTCCGAAGAACTTCATCGTCGATACGCCGCCGGCGCAGCTTGCGCACTATCCCAGGTATCTGAAGGCGATCGCGTTGCGGCTGGACAAGCTCAAGTCCGACCCCGCGCGCGACGCGCAGCGCATGAACGAAATCGCGCCGCTGCAGACGCAGTGGCTGCGCGAGCTGGCCGGCCGCAAGGGTGTGGCCGATGCGCGCCTGGACGAGTTCCGCTGGTTGCTGGAGGAACTGCGCGTGTCGCTGTTCGCGCAGGAGCTGAGAACGCCGACGCCGGTCAGCGTGAAACGGCTGACGAAGGTGTGGGAGAGTCTGCGCCGCTGACCGCGGGGCGCAGCAGCAGGCCGGTAGTCGAGACGCGCAATTCCAGCGACTTTTCCCGGTCCGCCGCGACGAAAGTCCCCGAGCCGTATTCGGCATCGAACATCGGCGCCAGCCACGCGTGCCGGCGGCGCAGCGCGAACAGGTCGATCGGCCGCTCGGGGCCGAGCACGTACACGGTGCGGGTAGCACTGCGTTCCTGGCCGAGGTCGTCGTAACGGCCGGCCACGCGCGCGAGTTCATACGCCGTGTGCAGGCCGAGCACGTTGGCCCACGGCTTCCACTTCAGTACGTGCGCGTCGACGTAAATGGCATCGCCGGCGAGCGTGTAGCTCGCGCTGCGGCCGTCGGCGAAGCGGAAAGTCGCCGCAAACCGCTGCGGGCCGAGCGGCCTGACGTCGATGCGGGCGGCGACTTCCTCGTGCGTCAGCGCCCGATAGCCGTGTACGCCGAGCGCGATCGCGCCCGCGAGCGCGCCGAGCGTAAGCAGCAGCGCGCCGGCCAGCAGCCTGGTTAGCGCGCGCAGCGGGCGCACGCGCAACAGCGCGACGACGCCGGTGCCGACGAACAGCAGTCCGAAGACGGCGAGCGCGAATGCAAACGCGGCGAGCGGTGTCCACGTCATCGGGATTGCACGGACCCGACGGGTACGTGTCGGTTTGCCGCTAGAGTAGCGGCGGTTCGACCAACCGGGTTCATCCGGGCGTGAATACGAAGCAGGGCATTCAGGAAGATACGCAATCCGAAGCGCGTGACGGCGACGACGCCGTGCGCGAGCACGCGTCGCTGCTCGTGCGCTGGCTGCTGCTCGGCGCCGGCACCGTGTGCGTCGCCCTCGGGCTTGTCGGTCTCTTTCTGCCGGTGCTGCCGACCACGCCGTTCATGCTGCTCGCCGCTGCCTGCTACGCGCGCGCATCGAAGCGCTTCTACTACTGGCTTCTTTCGAACCGCACCTTCGGTCCGATGATCCACGAATGGCGCAAGCATCGTTCGATCCCGTACCGGACCAAGATAGCAGCGATCGGCCTGATGCTCGTGACGCTCGCGATCTCGATCGTCTTCTTCGTCGAGCCGGCGTGGCTGAAAGCCGTGCTGGCCGCGACGGGGCTGGCGCTCGCCGTGTGGATGTACCGGCTGCCTTCGCGCGATCGGGCGAAGCGCTGACCCAAGCCGCTGGATGCCCGCTTTCGCGGAAACGACATCGGATTCAACGAGAACGCACGACGACCAGCCGATCGTTGCCCGACTCGGCACCCCACGCCTCGCCGGGCCGGCCGAGCATCTGGCGGACGTTCGCACCGCGTTCGTTGCTCGGAAAGCTCGTGAACTTCTCGCTCGCCGGATCGAAGCGGACGATCGCGTTCGCGCCGAAGTCGGTCAGCCACACCTGGTCGCGCTCGTCGACATAGACGGAGTACGCGCGCGGACGTTCGCCGGGCAGCTTCCACTGACGCCAACGCTTGTTCGCCGGGTCGTAGACGCTGACCTGGCCCGAACTCCATTCACTGATCCACAACCGGCCCTTCGAGTCGGACCACACTCGGCGCGCGCCCTGGTCTGGCGTGGGCGGCTCAATCACGGTGGCCTTGCCGGTGTCGATGTCGACATGCGCGAGATGGCTGCCCGCGAGCGAGACGTAATAGATGTCGCCCTTCGGCGTCGCCGCGATGCCGTAGGGTCCACGCCCGCGCGGCGCGTTCCACACGCGCACTTCGCCGGTCTTCGGGTTGACGCTGCCGTAGTAGCCGGACTGGCCGGTGAACCACAGCAGGCCGTTGCGATCGAACGCGGCCGTGTTCAGGTTTGCATACGGCGTGCCTGCCGGCAGCGGAAAGCGCTTCACCTCGCGCGTGTTGGAATCGACGCGAACGATCGCGTTCAGACCGCTGTCGGTGATCCAAGCCGCGCCGTCGGGTCCGACGATCACGCCGTGCGGCGCCGAGCCGCGCCCGAGCGGAATCTGCTCGGTCTTGCCCGTCGCGGGATCGAGCCGACCGAGCGCACCTTGGCGCTGCGCCGTGTACCAGACGCTGCCGTCCGGCGCTGGTGCCACGTCGTGCGGACCGGCGCCGTGCGGAACGGGGAAGTACTGCACCTCCTGTGCGGCGCTGCTTTCCGCAACGAAAGCGAGCGTCGCGCAGATCGACAACAGCAGGCGACTCATCGGTTCCCTCCCGGCCCGGTGTGCGTCGCCGGCGGGCGATCAATCCGCGCCCTTTGCACGCAGTCGGGCGAGCCGCGCAGCTTCATTCTTCACGAACCAGTCGTCACGACCGAGGAGTTCGGCCGCGCGGCGGAAATACGGCCGCGCCTCGTCGGTCTTTCCGCGCGCATCGAGCAGTTCGGCGATTTCCTCGAACACGTAGCCACTCGGCTTGGCGGCGGCCGCGTACTCGAGCTCCAGCGCGCGCTGGATCGCCAGCGCTTCTTCGCCGCGGTTCAGCAGCCGCAGGCAGCGGCCGACCGCGTACTTCGCAGAGCGGATCTGCTCGGGGCGCTTGCGCATGGTCCATTCGGCGAGCGCTTCTTCGAACAGAGGCAGCGCCTCGGCGTAGCGTCCCAGGTCGTGCAGATCCCAGGCGGCGTTGTTCAGCATCGCCGGGATCAGCGCGCGCGCCTTGGCATCCCGCGACGCGCGTGCGACGGCGAGTCCGCGGCGGTTCCACTCGACCGCCTCGAGCGATCCGCCGTGGGTGATCGCGACCATATGCGCGGCGTCGACCGCCAGCCCTTCGAGTCCGGCCGCCTGGCCGCGCTCCCAGGCGTTCAGAAACAACGCGCGCGCCTTGTCGCGCTCACCGGCCGAATTGAAGCTGCGCCCGCGCTCCAGCAGGTAGCGCACCCGCGGGCGGGCTCCGGCGGTGGCGAGCTGCTGTTCGACTTCGTCGAGCAGCGCGTGCGCCCGCGCGAAGTCTCGCCGCAGCGAATGCGTGCGCGCGATCTGTGTCAACAGTTCGAGCCGGTCGTCTCCTCGCGCGCGTTCGAGCGCCGCGCGAAAGCGCACTTCGCTCGCAGCCGGGTCGGCGTACTCCCACAGGGCGTCGATTTCCAGTGCCGCTACGGGACCGACCGCCGCGGCCAGGACGGCAGCGAGGAGAACGCAGCCGAACGCGCGCCCGCCCGGCGTTCGCACGGGATACGAGGTCAAGTCGTCGAACCGCCGCGGCGCGGTCCGTGCGGACTGCGCGGGCGATCGCGCTGGCCGTCCGGCGCTTCCTCGATGTTGAACTTGAACTCGCGGATCAGTTGCCCGTCGATGTACACGCGCATCGCGTGCGCGCCGATCGGGTCCCCAGGCGCGTAGCGCCACTCGTTGGCGATGAAGCCGAGCCGTGTCGGAATGATGCGTTCGGTCACGGCGGTCTTGCGGTCCGGCGAAATCGTGTAGATGCCAAGCGCCTCGCCCGGTCCCCAGGTTGGCGGCGGCTCCGGCAGCTCGAACTCCTCGCGCCAGATGACGGTCGGCTTGTCGGTCTTGAAAACGATGTACCAGCCGTAGGGGGCGGCCGTGATTGCGGGGAACTTGTCGGTCTCGAACAGGATCCGGCGGCCGCTGGGGTCGGCGCCGAATACGCCGAACTGCGCCGAAATCACTTCGATCTGCGCGGACTTGACCGTAGCGGCAGCCGGCGCCGCCGCCGGCGCGCTGTTCTGCACACCGGGCGTCGCGCATCCGAGGACAGCCACTGTCAGGGCCGCGGGAGCGAGTGAGCTGAAATTCGTCATGGTTCGGCCTCCCTTGGCAAGACGCGCAATGCGAAACTGCCGAGCCATTCTAAGCACGGGCCGGCGCACGGCGCAGCCTCGAAAAGCGCGCGGGTTACGTATCAGCCTTCAGACACGGTACCCGCGCCATGGTTCGCGGCCACGCGTGGCGGCAGCCGTGCCTGCTCAGTACGCGCGGGCCTGCAGCTTGCCGCCGGGTTCGTGACGCGACTGCTCGACACGTGGCTTGGGCCGTGGCCCGGGCTCGACCGGCCCGCGCTCTTTCGGCTGTGGTCGCGCGTGATCGCGCGGCGGCGCGACGCGGGGCACTTCGGCGGGACCCGGTGTCTGTCGCGGCGCGTCGACGCGCGGCTGCGAACGGTCGCGCGGCGGTGGAACGTGCGTCGGCGGCGGCATGCCTTCCGGCGAAGGCGCCCAGCGCTTGCGCGGCTGCCGCGGGTCGTTTTCGACGTCGCGAGGGGCCGGCGCGGGTTGCGCGGGTATCGCCATGGGCGGCTGCACCGGCGCGGCTACCGGCGGCTGCACGCGCTTCGGCGGCAACTCCTGGCGCGGCGGCGGCGCGGGCATCGCGCGAACGCGGTCGCCGTCCGGGCGACGCTCGACGACAGGCGGCGCAGTCTCACGCGGCTGCGGTCGAACTTGCTGCTCGTCGCCGCGGCGGTCCGGTTTCGGTCGGCCTGCGTCGCCTGGACCAGGCACCGGCGCGGCGATCGCGTTGCCGACGAGGCGTTTCTTGCTGATGTCGCCCGATACGACCACGGGTGGCGTCGTGCGCGTCGGGATCTTGACCCAATCGTTCGGTGCGGGACGCACGACGCTGTGTACGGGCATCCGGCGCAGCAGTGCGTCGCCGAGCGTCCAGGTCGAGTGCCCCGGCTGCTGATGGACGTAACGCGGCGGCGGGTTGATGACCGTGATGCGGTTGATGTTGGTGATGTGCTGGACGTTCACGTAGTTGATGTGGCGGCGCGAGCAGCGGTAGTAGGGGATGAAGACCTCGCGTGGACCGAGCGGGAACCAACCGATCGGGTTGCCGATCGTCACGCCGACGCTCACGCCCGGCGTGCCGTACCAGACCACCAACGCAGGCGCGTAGACCGGACGTGGCACGATGACCCCGGGCACCCAGCCCCACACGCCGCCGACGATCACCCAGCGACCGTAGTGGAACGGCGCGAAGCCCCAAGGCGCCTCGTCGATCCAGGTCCAACCCCAAGGCGCGATCCACGCCCAGCGGCCGTAGCGATAAGGGGCCCAACCGACGGGCACGGCCGACGGGAACCACACCGGGCCGTAGCTTTCGACGGTGCGCCACTGTCCGTACTCGTCGAGGCTTTCGATACCGGTCGTCTCCTCCGAAACATAATGCCGGCTGCGCAGCGCGTCGTCGCGCCGGTCGCGCGCGGCGACCCAGTCGTCGAACGCGTCGGGCGCCGGCGTGACGAGCTGGAACGACACCATCGGGTACGAACTCAACTCGCCACGCTGGCCGCTCTGAACGACGAAGGTGTTGCGGCCGGCGCTGATACGCGCGTAGCCGACGTGCGCGGTCACGGCCGTGACCCCGGGGGCACGATCGACGTCGATGCGGTAGCGGCCCACGTCCTCGAACGCGATGCGCTCGCGCGGCGTGAGCAGGTCGATCTCGCGCAGCAGTTCCCGGCTGCGCACGCGCAGCGCGGCGGTTCCGCGTTGCACGACGACCTGGATGCTTTCATCGTCGACGCGATGGAAGTCGACATCGGTTTCTTCGTCGAGGCGGACGGCGAGCGAGCCGACGCGCACTTCGGCGCGGCCGAAGCGGCCTGTGCTCAGCCGATGCTGCGAGGTGATCGGCCAGTTCAACGTGGCGGCCTCGGCGTCGCCATCGCGCAGGTCGGTCAGCGTCACGGGGCCGGACAGCAGCGCGATGCGGCCGACGCGCGCCGGCGGGTCGACGTAGTCCTCGCCGGGATCCGTGCGTGCGCTCGGCGCCGTGACCACGCAGCCGGTGGCAAGGACGAGCGCTGCGAATTGCAGCAGGCCGGTGCGGAGCCATCGGTGTCGAGTGTGAGCGATCAGCATGCTGGACCTATGGTGGGGTGGACGTCTTGTAGCACGCCTCGTTGAGCGGGCTTTACGCCTGCGTCAACGGACACGCGCGGCGGCGCGTGGACGCATGAAACAACTGGTTGCAGTTGGCGAATGCGGCTTTTCGCAGTGCAGCGGCGTTGGCCCGCGCCGCTAGAATCGCCGCAGCACTGAGAGGAGTCGCTGTGGGCCTGCTTGCCGCAAACAGGGTCGCCGTCAGGCGTTGGTGTGCGGTTGCCGCCGCGCTCGCGCTGGCGTCGCCGGCGACGTGGGGCAACGTCGTGGTCGTGCTGAACTCCGGCGAGGCTTCCGTCAGCCTGATCGATCCGGGTACACGCACCGAGACCCGGCGCTTCGACGTCGGCAAGGAGCCGCACCACCTGATGCGCACGCCCGACGGTCGCGCGCTGATCGTGGCGAACGCGATGAGCAACGACCTGCACTTTCTCGATCCGGCCACCGGCGCGGTGCAACGGCGGTTGCGCAACATACCCGACCCGTATCAGCTCGGTTACTCGCCGGACGGTCGATGGTTCGTCACCGCGGCACTGCGGCTCGACCGAGTCGACGTCTACACCGTCGAGGGGGAGGGGCTGCGGGTCTCCTTCCGCCCGGTGCGGCAGATCGAGCTGCCGAAGGCGCCGAGCCACGTGACCTTTTCGGCGGACAGTCAATATGCGTTCGTCACGCTGCAGGAAAGCCACGAAGTCGCGGCGATCCGTCTGGCCGACCAATCGGTCGCGTGGCGGCTGAGGGTCGGCGATCTGCCGGCGGGAATCTGGATGACGCCGGACGACCGGCACTTGCTGGTGGGCGTGATGGGCAGGGATTACGTCGAGGTGATCGACTGGCGCGCGCAGAGAAGCGTCAAGCGCATCACGACCGGCAGAGGAGCGCACAATTTTCGTCCTTTGGGCGACGGGCGCCACGTCTTCGTCAGCAACCGCGTCGACGACACGGTGAGTCTGGTGGACCAGGTCACGCTCGAGAAGAAGTTCGACATCGCCGTTCCCCACGGACCGGACTGCATGGATGTGAGCGCCGATGGCAGGCTGCTGTGGGTGACGCAGCGCTGGGCCAAAGGCGTCGCGGTCGTGGACATCGCCGCGCGCCGGGTCCTTCAGAGCATTCCGGTCGGCAAGTCGCCGCACGGGATCTTCGTCCCGAATGCCGCCCCCTGGAGATGAAAGGGCGATCGTCCTTCGGCGGCGTGTCCGCAGCCCTCGGGGTCGCGGCTGCGCTGGTGTTCGCGGTGCCGGCGGCGGCAGCGGACTGCCGTGGCACCGTCTACCTGACGTTCGACACGGGCAACATGCGCGATGCCGAACAGATCGCACGGATCCTGCGGAACCACGGCGTGCGAGCGACTTTCTTTCTCGCCAACGAACGCACCACGCGCGGCGACCATGCGCTCGACGCGACCTGGCGGGAGTACTGGAGCACGCGCGCTGCCGAGGGACACGCGTTCGGCAGCCATACCTGGCGCCATGGCCGCTTTCTCGCGGACACGGCCAATGGCGGCGTGCGCTACCGGCCGCAGTTCGGGGAGGCGGCGGGGCGCGCGATCGCGCTGTCACCGGCGCAGATCTGTGAGGAGCTCGACCGTGTCGACCACGCCTTCGCCGCACTGACCGGGCGCCGTCTCGACGCGCTTTGGCGAGCGCCGGGCGGCGCGCCGACGGCCAATGCGCTGGCGGCCGCGCGCGCCTGCGGCTACTCGCACGTGCACTGGGCCGATGCGGGCTTTCTCGGCGACGAGCTGCCGTCCGAGACCTATCCGAACGAAAGGCTTCTGGCACGCGCGCTCGAGCGCGTGCGTGACGGCGACGTGCTGATGGCGCACCTGGGCATCTGGTCGCGGCGCGATCCGTTCGCGCCGATGATCGACCCGCTGCTCGCGGGGCTGAAGCAGCGCGGGATCTGCTTTCGCACGCTGCGCGAGCACCCGGAATATCGCGCTGCGGGCCAGGCGAGTCCCGCGCAACTGGCCGCCGCGGGCCGGGCGGCAAAGAGGTGAGTCGCGTGGACACGCTGCGGCAATGGTTCGATGCGGTACACACGCAGCTGTTCGAGGGCGTCGTGCAGCCGCTGTTGTACGCGGTCGGGGCGATGCGCTACCTCGAGGACGCGTACACGGCGACCGAATGGTTCCTCCTCGGCGTGCTTCAGATCCTGCTGCTGTATGCGGTGCTGCGGCCGCTGGAGGCACGTTACCCCGCCGAGCGTTGGAGCGACCGGCGTGGCATCGGTGTCGACGTTGTCTATACGCTCGTTCACCGCCTGGGTGCGGTCACGCTGGTGCTGTACTTCGTGATGACGCCGCTGGTGGATAGGCTCAGCCAGGCGCTGCGCACCGTCGGTTACACGCCTTTCGAACTCGACGCGCTATGGCCCGGTGTCACCGACGTGCCGGCAATGAGCTTCGTTCTCTATCTGATCGCGCTCGACTTCGTCGACTACTGGGTGCATCGCGCGCAGCATCGGCTCCGCTGGTGGTGGGCGCTGCACTCGCTGCACCACTCGCAGCGCAAGATGTCGTTCTGGACCGACAGCCGCAATCACCTGCTCGACAGTTTCATCGTCGACGGTGTCAAGGCGCTCGTTGCGCTGGCGATCGGCGTCGGGCCGGGGCAGTTCGTCGGTCTGGTCATTGCAACCCGTCTACTGCAGAACGTGCAGCACGCCAACGTCGCATGGACGCTGGGACCGCTGCGGCGCCTGCTCGTAGGGCCCGTCTTCCATCGGCGCCATCACGCGATCGGCGTCGGTCATGAGGGGCGGCGCTACGGCTGCAACTTCGCGGTGCTCTTCGCGTTCTGGGACTGGCTGTTCGGCACGGCCGACGATCGCAGCACGATCGAGCCCACCGGCGTCCGCGATCAGCTTCCACCGCCTGCCGGCAGCGCGCGCGACTACGGACGCGGCTTCTGGGCGCAGCAATGGCTCGGATTGAAACGCCTGTTCGACGCATCGGCGTGAGGTGATCCGGTGGCGCTGCGCTTCGGGCTGTATGTGATCGGCGACGAAATCCTGTCCGGCAAGCGCGCAGACAGGCACTTGACGAAAGTCATCGAGCTGCTCAACGCCCGCGGGTTGAGGTTGTGCTGGGCGCATTACCTGCCCGACGAGCGCGCCGCGATTGCCGCTGCGCTGCGACGCTCGTTCGCGAGCGACGACGTGGTGTTCAGTTGCGGCGGCATCGGGGCCACGCCCGACGATCACACCCGACAGGCGGCGGCCGAAGCGCTCGATACCGAGCTGGAACTGCATCCCGAAGCGGCGGCGTTGATCGCGCAGCGCTGTGCCGAGATGGCGGCGCAGGGCCATGGTAGTGCGGACATGAGTACACCGGAGAACCGGCAGCGGCTCAAGATGGGCGAGTTTCCGCGCGGCGCGCGGATCATCGAGAACCCGTTCAATCGGATTCCCGGGTTTGCGGTGGGCCGTCACTACTTCTTGCCAGGCTTTCCGGTCATGGCCTGGCCGATGATCGCGTCGGTGCTCGACCGCGAGTACCGGGAGCACTTTCAGCAGGGTGAGCGCGCCGAGCGTGCGTTGGTGGTCTACGACACCGCCGAGTCGGCCATTACCCCGCTGATGGAGGAGGTCGAGGCCAGGTTCCCCGACGTGAAGACGTTCAGCTTGCCTTCTGTGGGCGACGGTCGGGACGGGAAACCGGATCGCCGCCACATCGAGCTGGGCGTCAAGGGGCCGCGGCGGTCGGTCGAGGCCGCGTTCGAGCAGCTCTGCGCTGGAGTGCGGGCGCTCGGCGCGCGGTTCGAGATCGAGTGACCGCCAAAAAAAAGCCCGGTCGGGGGACCGGGCTTGAAAAGCACCACCAAAGGAGGAGACAGAAGGGTTTGGACGTGAGGTCCAAACGAGTGGTGCCAAGGAGACAACCGTTACAGGATGCGGCTCAATGTAGCTCGTTCATTCGCCGATTCGGCGTGAATTTTCGACGATTTCGCTGCGGCCGATCTGACCAAAAGCAACGCTTTCCGACGGTCTTGTCATTGGTTCGTGCAGGATCATTGCTTTAGGACTGTGATGTGGGGCGCATGCGCGCCCCATCAAGCGGGTAGAGCTTTCGCACTAATCCTGCGCTTCAGGCGGCCTTGCGACCTTTGGCCTTGACGGCGTCGTTGGCTGCCGCCGCAGCCTTCATCGTGGCCGACGTGGCCGCCGTCACGTTCGACTCGACCATCTCGACCGCCTGCTTGGCGGCCTTGCTGAACGTGTCATACGCCGTGTTGGCGGCCGCCAAGGCGCTCTTGAACATCGACACCGCGGGCTCCGAGCCGGCGGGCGCGTTCTTCGCCACGAACTCGACGAGTTCCGACACCTTCTTGTTGCTCTCGGCGATCTGCGTCTCGACGATCTTCGACATTTCGGCGCCGGCGCCACTGGCGATGCCGTAGACGGTGCGGTTATAGCTGACGAGCTTCTCGACGGTAGGCTGCGCCAGTCCGCCGGTCAGCGCGAGCAGCTCCTGCATGTCTTTGACGCTCATCAGCGCCTGGGCCTTCTCGGCGGTCTCTTCCATCACGGCCTTGGTCGCGGCGAGGTTGAGATCGACGAACTTTTCGGTCGCGTCGAACATCGCATGCGACAGGGCATACAGGGCGTCCATCTGACCCTTTTGCAGTTCGACGAATTGAGCGGGCGTTGCGATCATGAGTTTCTCCTCTGGTCCTGTTAGCTCCGATTCCCGGCGGGCCGGGCCCTAAATCGATTGCATCGTGATTGTGCGATGCACAAAGCGAATTGTAGGGATCCAGCGGCCGATGTCAAGCAGTTTTTTGCGATGCACTAGCCCGTTGGTGAATGCCGATTGTCACATAGAAATATATACAAAACAACGAGTTAAACAATTACACTTGCCTACACGACACCCGCCGGCAGGGTCCAAATGGTGCAATGCGGTGTGCCATTGGCGGCCCATCGCCTGCACTTAGAATGCCTGCTCTAACTTCAGGGTGCCGTCGATTGAGGGCGTTCTACAGCGACCACTACGTGCTGCCCCTGCCTGCGGGTCACCGCTTTCCGATGGCCAAGTACGAGCGGCTGCGTGCCCGTGTGGCGGAAGCGCTGCCGTCGGTGCGGCTCGTCGAGCCTGCTGCCGCGACAGACGATCAGCTCGAGCGCGCCCACGACCCCGAATACATCCGCCGCGTCGAATCCGGGGCGTTGTCGAGTGCGGAGCAACGAGCGATCGGTTTCCATGGTCGGAATCGATGGTCGAACGCGCACGACGCTCAGCCGGCGCGACGATCGCCGCGGCGCGCGCAGCGCTCGAGGAGGGTGTCGCTGTGAACCTCGCGGGTGGGACACACCACGCCCAGCGCGCTCGCGGGCAGGGTTACTGCGTGTTCAACGACGCTGCGGTCGCCGCGCGAGCGATCCAGGCCGAGACGGCGCGTGCGTCGCGCGTCGCGATCATTGATCTGGACGTGCACCAGGGCGACGGCACCGCATCGATTCTCGCCGGCGATGCCACGACGTTCACGCTGTCGCTGCACGCCGAGAAGAACTACCCCTTCCGCAAGGCGCGCAGCGACCTCGATCGCGGCCTGCCGGACGGCACGGGTGATGCCGAATACCTGCGCGTGCTCGACGAGGCGCTCGACGAGATGCTGGCGCGCTTCGATCCGGAGCTGATCGTGTATCTGGCCGGCGCTGACGCGCACGAGAACGACCGCCTCGGTCGCCTGGCGCTGACCACGGCGGGCATGGCGGCGCGGGATCTGCGCGTGCTCGACCTCGCGTTCCGCCTCGGCGCACCGATCGTGGTCGCGATGGCAGGCGGCTACGGGCGCGACATGGACCTGACCGTCGAAGTCCACTTCAACACCGTGCGCGCGGCCTACCTTCACTGGACGCGCTGTTCGGAGCGCGCGGCCGCGGAGCCGGCGATTGTCTGAGCCGGCGGCACCCGCGCCCGCGGGCAGTGCGCGGCAGGTCTGGCTGGCGGCGATGCCTGTCGTGTTCGTGCTGCTTTGGAGCACGGGCTTCATCGTCGCCAAGTACGCGGCACCGCACGCACCGCCGTTGACCTTCCTGCTGTATCGGTTCGTCGGGATCGTGGCGCTCCTGCTGCCGCTGATCTGGATCACCGGTGCTCCGTGGCCGCGCACTCCGCTGCAGTGGCTGCACGTCGCGGTCGCCGGCGTGCTGCTGCAGGCGGTGTACCTCGGCGGTGTTTGGTACGCGATCGCGCAGGGTATGCCAGCGGGTGTGTCGGCGCTGATCGTCGGTGCGCAGCCGCTACTGACCGCGCTGCTCGGGTTCACCGTCGGTGAGCGCGCTTGCGCGCGACAGTGGACGGGGCTTGCGCTGGGTTTCGCGGGAGTTGCGCTCGTCCTTTCGGACAAGTTGACGTTGGCGGGTGCCGGTTGGCACGCGACGGCGATCAACGTGGCGGCACTCGCCGGCATCACGGCCGGTACGCTGTATCAGAAGAAGTTCTGCGGACCGGTCGATCTGCGCACCGGCAGCGCGATCCAGTTTGCCGCCTCGTTCATCGCGCTGCTGCCGTTCGCGCTCGCGACCGAATCGCTGCGCGTCGCCTACACGCCGGAGTTCTGGCTTGCGTTGGCTTGGTCGGTCGTCGGCCTGTCGCTCGTGGCGATCAGCCTGCTGCTCGCTATGATTCGTCGCGGCCGCGCGACCGCAGTCGCGAGCCTGATGTATCTGACGCCGCCGGTCACCGCGGTGATGGCGTGGGTCGGGTTCGGCGAGCGGCTCGGCCCGCTCGCATGGGCGGGAGTCTTCGTCACGATGGCCGGGGTGGCTTTGGTGCTCAAGAACAAGCGCGTGTGAGAACGAACGTGAGCGAACGCCAGGCGCCGCATCGCCGATCCGATTACCGGCACTTCCTGCCCATCCAGACGCGCTGGATGGACAACGACGCCTACGGTCACGTCAACAATGTCGTGTACTACAGCTTCTTCGACACGGTGGTCAACGAGTATCTGATCCGTGCCGGCGTCCTGGACATCGCGCGCAGTGACACGATCGGGCTCGTCGTCGAGACCCAGTGCAATTACTTCAGCGAGCTGGCGTTCCCGCAACCGGTCGTCGGAGGGCTGCGCGTGGCCCGCATCGGCACGTCGAGCGTGCGTTACGAGATCGGCATCTTTGCCGACGGCCAGGACAATGCCTGCGCGCAAGGGCACTTCATTCACGTGTATGTCGATCGCAGCACGCGGCGACCGACGCGGCTGCCGGCGGCGCTGCGCGCCGCGCTCGAGCGCATTCATGTGTGATCGACGACACAGCGGGCGATGCTGAGCGACCGGACCGGGCGCGCGCCGGTGCGCCGCTGCGTGGAACCGACGGAGTAGCGAGATGGGTAAACATAGGATCGCCGTGATTCCCGGCGATGGCATCGGCAAGGAAGTGGTCCCTGAGGGACTGCGCGTGCTCGATGCGGCGGCGCGCCGCTTCGGGATCGAACTTCAGCTCGACCACTTTGACTTCGCGAGTTGCGACTACTACGCGAGGCACGGCGAAATGATGCCGCCCGACTGGAAAGACCGCATCGGCGGCCACGACGCGATCTTCTACGGGGCGGTCGGCTGGCCCGCGACCGTGCCCGACCACGTATCGCTGTGGGGCTCGCTGCTGAAGTTCCGCCGCGAGTTCGACCAGTACGTCAACCTGCGGCCCTGCAAGCTGATGCCTGGCATCCCGTCGCCGCTGGTGGACCGCAATGGCCGTCCGCGCCAGCCCGGCGAGATCGACTTCATCGTGGTGCGCGAAAACACCGAAGGCGAGTACTCGTCGATCGGTGGGCGCATGTTCGAGGGCACCGAGCGCGAGGTCGTGATCCAGGAGACCGTGATGACGCGCATCGGGATCGACCGCGTGGTTCGGTTCGCCTTCGACTTGGCTGCAAAGCGTCCGCGCCGTCACCTGACCTCGGCGACCAAGAGCAACGGCATCTCGATCACGATGCCGTACTGGGACGAGCGGGTCGAGGCGATCGCCCGCGAGTTCCCGTCCGTGCAACACCACAAGTACCACATCGACATCCTGACCGCGCATTTCGTGCAGCGTCCCGAGCGGTTCGACGTCGTCGTCGCGAGCAACCTCTTTGGCGACATCCTTTCCGATCTCGGTCCGGCGTGCACCGGAACGATCGCCATCGCGCCGTCAGCAAACCTGAATCCGGACCGCAGGTACCCGTCGCTGTTCGAACCGGTGCACGGCTCGGCGCCGGACATCGCGGGCAAGGGCATCGCCAATCCGATCGGACAGATCTGGAGCGCGGCGCTGATGCTCGACTGGCTCGGGCACGCGGACGCCGGCGCGGCGATCGTGCGCGCGATCGAGCGCGTGCTCGAGGCCGGACCGAGGCATGCGCCGCTGACACCCGACATCGGCGGAACGGCAATGACGACCGATCTCGGCGCTGCCATTGCCGCAGCGGTGTGATGGCGGTATCGGCCGACGGCAGCGCACGCTCGCGTGGGCACCACTCCGGACGCGCCTGGGGCTTGGCTGCGGCGATGTCGTCGGTAGAATCCGCCGGCTGCAACAGCGGTCAAGACTCGATGAGGAGACACGGGTGAAGTTCTTGCGCCATCTTTCGGTTTTCGCCGCCGCGGTGGCGGTCAGCACCAGCGCGCTCGCGCAGGCCTATCCGACCAAGCCGATCACGCTGATCGTGCCGTTCACCGCCGGCGGCCCGACCGACACGGTCGGCCGCTCGCTGGCGCAGGCGATGAGCAAGCACCTCGGCCAGCAGATCGTCATCGAAAACGTCGGCGGCGCCGGCGGCACCGTCGGCGTGACGCGCGCGAAGAACGCGGCGCCCGACGGCTACACGCTCCTGCTGCATCACATCGGCATGTCGACCGCGCCGAGCCTGTATCGCAGACTGCAGTTCGACCCGCTGAAGGACTTCGAGTACATCGGGTTGATCGTCGATACACCGATGACGATCGTCGCGCGGTCGGACTTCCCCCCGAAGACGATCGGCGAGTTCATCGCGTACGTGAAGGCGAACAAGGCCAAGTTGAACTACGCGAACGCCGGCGTGGGCGCGGCTTCGCATCTGTGCGGATTGCTGTTCATGAGCGCGATCGAGGCGGATCTGACGACCGTGCCATTCAAGGGCACCGCCGATGTGATCAATGCGCTGCTGGCCAAGCAGGTGGATTTCACCTGCGACCAGACAACCAACACGACCGGCCAGATCCAGGCCAACCGCGCGGATCCGAGCAAGGGGGTAAAGGTCTACGCGACGAGCAGCCTACGGCGCCTGTCGATCCTGCCTGACGTGCCGACGCTGCACGAGAGCGGTCTCAAGGGCTTCGAGGTCGGCGTCTGGCACGGCATCTACGCGCCGAAGGGCACGCCGAAGCCGGTGGTGGACAAACTGGCCGCCGCCTTGCAGGCCGCTGCCAAGGATGCGGACTTCGTCAGACGCATGTCCGATCTCGGCGCCACCGTGTATTCGGCCGAACGGATTACGCCGGCTGCGCATGCAGCCCATCTCAAAGCCGAGATCGAAAAGTGGGCGCCCATCATCAAGAAAGCCGGCGTTTACGCCGACTGATCGATAGAGTTCGTCGATTTTCGGTGTGCAAGTCTCGGACAGCGGGGGTGCGTTCCGACCGGTCCGTACGCCGTAACCCTTGCAACCGAGCGACCGCCGGCGCCGCGTACTACGCGCTCCGTCAGTGCGTATCTCGATGAGGAGACGAAGTGAGCAGGTTGCTATTCGTACTGATCGCATGCATGCCGGCGCTTGTCTTGGCGCGGGGCGCCGCGTCGACGGATGCTCCAGCCCGCGCGACCGTCAGGGCGCCGGCCGTTTCCCCGGCCGCGCAGCACACGAAACCCGCAGCGCGGCCGGCAAAGGCCCGACCGACCAAGCGCAAGGTCGTGCGCCGGCCCGCGATTCCAAGCGAAGGCATGCGCGCCGGTCTGCACAAGGTCGACGACCCGCTCGACCTGCGTTCCTCGGTGGCGCTGGTCGTCGACCAGGACACCGACGAGGTGCTGTTCGAAAAGAACCCCGACGCGGTGCTGCCGATCGCGTCGATCACCAAGCTGATGACCGCGCTGGTGACGCTCGACGCCGAGCTGCCGCTCGACGAGCAGCTGGTGGTCACGCGCTACGACCGCACGATCGATCGCGTTCGTTCGCGCCTGACGCCGGGCGTCAAGCTCACGCGTGCGCAGGCGCTGCAGCTCGCACTGATGTCCTCGGAGAATCACGCTGCGCAGTTGCTCGCCCGTACGTACCCGGGCGGCGTGGCGGCCTTCGTCGAGGCGATGAACGCCAAGGCACAAATGCTCGGCATGCATGATTCGCACTTCGCGGATCCGACCGGGTTGTCGCCCGAGAACCGCTCCAGTCCCGGCGATCTCGTGCGGCTCGTCAAGGCCGCCTACGATCATCCGGAGATTCGCGAGTACTCGACGAGCGCCGAATTGAGCCTGCCGGTCGGCCGGCGCGTGGTGCGGTACGCCAATACGAACCGGCTGATCTCGCATCCGGAGTGGGACATCGGCGTGCAGAAAACCGGCTACATCTCCGCCGCAGGCCGCTGTCTCGTGATGCAGGCGGTGATCGAGGGCAAGCGCGTCGTGATGGTGCTGCTCGACTCGGTCGGCAAGTACTCCCGGATCGGGGATGCGCAGCGGCTGCGGCACTGGATCGCTGCGCAGAAGGCAGGTCCTGCCGCAGACGCTGGCGGCGCGCAGACGAAGCCGATCTGAGCGGGCGCTGGCGATTCAGTCCGCAGGCGTGCCGGCGTAGCCCAGCCGCGACGAGATCCGCGCGGCCGTGGCCTGCAGGTCCGCGATCCAGTCCTCCTGAAGGCGCTCCGCCGGCGCCGACACCGACAACCCGGCGACGATGCGGCCGGTGTCGTCGCGGATGCCGGCCGCGATGCAGCGCACGCCGAGTTCGAGTTCTTCGTTGTCGCGCGCCACGCCGCGCGCGCGCACCAGCGACAGTTCGCGCTCCAGCTTGGACAGCTCGGTAATGCTGTTGCGCGTGTGGCCGCCGAGTCCGGTGCGGGTTGCGTACGCGCGCACGAGCCGCGGATCGTCGTACGCGAGGAACAGCTTGCCGCTGGAGGTCAGATGCAGCGGCGCGCGGCCGCCGATCGCGCGCACGACCTGCATCCCTGAGCGCTCCGAGTACGAGCGTTCGACGTAGACGATCTCGTCGCCCTGGCGCACGGACAGATTCACCGTCTGCCCGGTCTTGCGATGCAGCTCTCGCATCGGCTCGAGTGCGGCCTCGCGCACCGAAAGCCGCGCCTTCACGAGATTGCCCAGTTCGAGCAACCGCATCCCGAGCCGGTAAGTACCCGGCGCGCCGCCGCGATCGACGAAACGGCCGAGCACCATGTCGTTTAAGATCCGATGCGCCGTTGACGGATGCAACGCCGTCGCGCGCGCCAGGTCCTTCAAACTCACCGGATCGGCGTGCGCGGCCAGCGCGTCGAGCAGCTTCATCATGCGCTCGATCACTTGAATGGCAGTCTTTTCGCGCGGCGGCGGGGGCGGTTCAGGCGGGCGGGGAGACATGGTGCAACGCAGAATCCAAGTACCTGCGCCTTATATCACAATACGAAAAGCCCGTCGACCGGCATCCAGCGAGGGCTTGCGTATTGGTACCGGCGGCCGCTCGATCTTCAGCGCGATATTGCGAAGCAGCACCGTCGATTGAGTGGATGCCCGATGCGCGTCGGTCTGTTCGTCACCTGCCTCGTGGACCTGGTACGGCCGGGCATCGGATTCTCCGCGCTCAAACTGCTCGAGCAAGCCGGTTGCAAGGTCGAAGTGCCCGAGTCGCAAACCTGCTGCGGCCAGCCGGCGTACAACAGCGGCGACGCCTCAACCGCGCGTGCGCTGGCCGAGCGCGTGCTGCGCGACTTCGAGGGTTTCGATTACGTGGTCGTGCCGTCGGGTTCGTGCGGCGGCCAGATCGCGACCCATTACGTCGATCTGTTCCGCGACGATCCGGACCTGAAGGCGCGCGCCGACGCGCTGGCCGCGAAGACCCGCGAGCTGACCGACTTTCTGGTCAACGTGGCACGCGTCGACCGCCTGTCGTCCGACTTTCGCGGCACCGTCACCTATCACGACTCGTGCAGCGGATTGCGTGAGTTGGGCGTCTCGACGCAGCCGCGCGAGCTGCTGGCCAAGGTGCCGGGTGCAAAGCTGGTCGAGATGAAGGACTGCAGTCACTGCTGCGGTTTCGGCGGCACGTTTTCGCTGAAGTACGGCGAGATCTCGGCAGCGATCGTCGACGAGAAGTGCCGCAACATCCGCGCAACCGGCGCCGATGCGGTCGTGCTCGGCGACCTGGGCTGCATGCTGAACATCGAGGGGCGGCTGCGCCGCAGCGGCGACGAGCGCACGCGCGTGCTGCACATCGCGCAAGTGTTGGCGGGAGACGCCTGATGCAGGTGCAGTCGATGCACTTCAAGTCGCGCGCGGCGATGAAACTGGCCGACGCGCGGCTGCAGAAGAACCTGACCAAGCTCGCCGACAAGTTCGTTACCGCGCGCGCGCGCGCGCTCGCCGAGCTCGACGACTTCGAAGGCACGCGCACGGCGGCGGTCGAACGGCGCAACCGCGCGCTCGCCACGCTCGACGTCTGGCTGGAGATCTTCGAGCGCAACGCGACCGCCCGCGGGGCCACCGTGCTGTACGCCGAGACGCGCGAAGACGCCGCCCGGCTGGTTGTCGACATCGCCAAGAAGCACGGCGTGCGCAAGGTCACGAAATCGAAGTCGATGGTGTCCGAGGAGATCGGCCTGAACCGCGCTTTCGCCGCCGCCGGCATCGAGCCGGTGGAGACCGACCTCGGCGAATACATCCTGCAGATCAACGACAACGAGCCGCCGTCGCACATCATCGCGCCGGTCATCCACAAGGACAAGGAAGAGATCGCTGCGCTGTTCGCACGCACGCACGGCACCGCGCGCAAGGACGAGATCACCGCGCTGGCGCGCGAGGCGCGCATGGTGCTGCGCAGCCACTTTCTGTCTTCGGACATGGGCATTTCCGGCGGCAATTTCCTCGTTGCCGAAACCGGTTCGGTCGCGCTGGTGACCAACGAGGGCAACGAGGGCATGGTGACGATCGTGCCGCGCGTGCATGTCGTGCTGACCGGCATCGAAAAGGTGCTGCCCACCCTGGAGGACCTGGCCACGCTGCTGCGTCTGTTGCCGCGCTCGGCCACGGGTCAGTCGATCACCAACTACGTGTCGCTGTTGACCGGCACGCGCGCCGCCGGCGAATCCGACGGTCCCGAGCACATGTACTACGTGCTGGTCGACGGCGGCCGCACGGGACTCGTCGGCGGCGAATTCCAGGAGATGCTTCGCTGCATCCGCTGCGGCGCGTGCATGAACCACTGTCCCGTGTATCAGAAGATCGGTGGGCATGCCTACGGATGGGTCTATCCGGGGCCGATGGGTTCGGTGCTGACGCCGAGCTTCGTCGGCCTCGACAACGCGCTCGATCTGCCGCACGCTGCGACACTGTGCGGCCAGTGCCAGGTCGTCTGCCCCGTCAAGATCCCGCTGCCGGATCTGCTGCGCAAGCTGCGCGAAAAGCAGTTCGAGCGCCGACTGCGTCCTTGGTACGAACGCGTCGCGCTGAGAGCGTGGGCCTACGTTGCGCTCCGGCCGCCGTTGTATCGGGCGGCCAGCCGAATGCTCGCGCGCGTGCTCGCGTGGATGGGCGGCGGGCGGGGACTGATACGCACGCTGCCGTTGGCGTCCGGCTGGACCGACCACCGCGATTTTCCGGCGCCTGAGGGCAAGACCTTCCACGAGCTGTATCGCACGCGGCGCGGCGCGCGCTGAGCGCTAGCCCGGATATTTCACGGGGGGCGCGGGAGTTGCGCGAGCGCATTGCGCGCGG
>JBBIQI010000013.1:4601-31119 GCA_037442465.1 Burkholderiales bacterium | reverse complement strand
TCGGCCGGCGCGTCGAAAACGGCGCGCCCGCAGCCGATTCGGGCAGCGGTGCACGAACGCACGCTGCGCCGCGGCGCTACGCGGGCGTGGCCGCGTTGCCGCGCTGCCGAGTGCGATGACGCACGACGGACGCATCGCGATCCTGGGCGGCGGCCCGATCGGGCTCGCTTGCGCGCTGCTGCTCGCGCGGCGCGGCCAAGCGTCGATCGTGATCGATGCCCGCCGGCTCGACGAGGCATCGCGCGAAACCCGGCTGCTGGCACTGTCGCGCGGCACCTGGCAGTTGCTCGATCCGCTGCTCAGTGCCGCAGCGCCGCGTTCGGCACCGATTTTGACCGTGCACGTCAGTTCGGCCGGCGAATTCGGCGTCACGCGCATCGCCGCTGCCGACTTCGACGGCACGCCGCTCGGCGCGACCGTGCAGTACGGCGATCTGCTGGCCGCGCTGGCGACGGCGATCGCCGCGCAGCCTGCCATCGAAGTGCTGCGGCCGCGGCGCGCGACCGAAGTGCTGCAGCGCCCCAACGTGGTGCGCATTGCGCTCGACGACGGCTCTGCCCTCGAAGCGCCGCTTGCGATCAATGCCGAAGGTTTTCAGCCGGCGGCAGCGGCCGCAGGACGAGTTCGCGACTGGGCTTTGCTCGCCGACCTGACGCTGCGCGGGCCCGAACCGGGCACGGCGTTCGAGCGCTTCACCCGCGAAGGGCCGCTCGCGCTGCTGCCGACGCCGGCCACGCTCGGCGGCGTGCCGGCGATGTCGCTCGTCTGGTGCATGGACGATGCGGCGGCAACGCGGCGCAGCGAGCTCGCCGAGGCGGCGTTCCGCGCCGAGCTGCAGGCCGCACTCGGCACCCGCATCGGTCGCGTCGAGCGGATCGGGCCGCGCCGCGCTCAGCCGCTGCATCAGCGACTGCGCGAGCGCGTGCGTGAGCACAGACTCGTCGCGCTCGGCAATGCCGCGCAGACGCTGCATCCGGTCGCCGGCCAAGGTTTCAACCTGGGCATGCGCGACTGCGCGACACTGGTCGGTTGCGTGGCCGCGCACGATGCGGACGTCGACGCTGCGCTGCGCGATTACGAAGCGCGGCGCCGCGTCGACCGGCAGGCCATCGCGGCGCTGACGCGCTGGCTGCCGGCGGTCTTTCGTACGCGTTTCGCGCCACTTGCGCTCGCGCGCTCGTTGGGCCTGGCTGCGCTCGACCAGTCGCCGGCGTTGCGGCGCCAACTCGCACACGTGTTGATGTTCGGCGTGCGCGACTGACCGGTACTGACGCGGTCGAACCGACGCAAGTCGACTCCGCGCAACAGGCGGAAAATTTCGCCGCCGCACCGAGTCGGCTTGGCTACAATCCGCGCCCTCCCCGCGAATTCGCTCCCCCGCCCGCAATGCGCATCGGCTCGCACGAGCTGCACAACCGGTTTTTCGTCGCGCCGATGGCGGGTGTCACCGATCGGCCGTTCCGTCAGCTATGCAAGCGGCTCGGCGCGGGTTACGCGGTCAGCGAGATGGCGGCGTCGAACCCGCGGCTGTGGGCGAGCGAAAAGACGATGCGCCGGCTGAATCACGCAGGCGAAGCCGCACCGGTCGCGGTGCAGCTCGCCGGCGCCGACCCGACGCTACTTGCCGAGGCGGCGCGCTACAACGTCGAGCGCGGCGCGCAGATCATCGACATCAACATGGGCTGCCCGGCGAAGAAGGTGTGCAACGTCGCGTGCGGCTCGGCGCTGCTGAAGGACGAGCGGCTGGTCGCGCGCATCCTCGACGCGGTCGTGCGTGCGGTCGACGTTCCGGTGACGTTGAAGTACCGCACCGGCTGGGACTCGGGCAGCCGCAACGCGATCGCGATCGCGCGCATGGCGGAGGCGGCCGGGATCGCGATGCTGACGCTGCACGGGCGCACGCGCGCGTGCGGCTTCAGCGGAACCGCGGAGTACGACACGATCCGCGCCGTCAAGCAGGCGGTGGCCATCCCGGTTGTCGCCAACGGCGACATCGACACGCCCGAGAAGGCGCGCTACGTGCTCGACTACACCGGCGCCGACGCGATCATGATCGGCCGCGCCGCACAGGGGCGGCCGTGGATCTTCCGCGAGATCGAGCATTACCTGCGCACCGGCGAGCACCTGCCGCCGCCGCGGGTCGCCGAGGTGCGGCCGCTGCTGGCGGAACACTTGCACGACCACTACCGCTTCTACGGCAGGGAAGTCGGCGTACGGACCGCGCGTAAGCACCTCATCTGGTACACGAAGCGGCTCGCCGGCGGCGCCGAATTCTGCGAGCGCATGAACCGGCTCGACGACTGCGATGCCCAGGCCGCCGCGCTCGACGCGTTCCTGCGCGCGCACGGCGAGCGTGACGAACGTCTGCGCTACGTCGCTTCGCCGCTGCACTGAAGCACATCACAAGAACCGGAGGAACCATGGGAGCCAACACGCCGCCGCGGACGATCAACCGGCAACTGAACGGTGGCGGCGAGCGCGGCGGCACTGCCGCGGCGCGCGCCGTCGCCCGCCGCGGTGAGACGCTCGAGCAGGCCGTGCTGCGCAGCCTCGATCAGTACTTCGCCGACCTGGACGGCGCCAGGCCGCACGCACTGCACGAGATGGTGCTGCAGGCGGTCGAACGCCCGCTGCTGCAGTACGCGATGGCGCGCGTCGGCGGCAATCAGTCGGCCGCGGCGGAGTTGCTCGGCATCAACCGCAACACGCTGCGCAAGAAGCTGCAGGACTACCGACTCCTCGATTGAGCGTGGCGCACACCGCTGGCGATGTCACCCAGAGCGCGCGCGGTCGGCAGTCCGAGTGCCTTTCCTCGGCATCGCCGCGTGCGCCCGCTCGTACGCCCGAGAAGTTCTTCCATCTACGGCGACCGAATGTCGTGATACGACCTCGCTGCGAGTTCGTCTTGCCCTTGCGGGCGCCGATGCCCCGTCATCCCGAGCAGCGCGAGGGATCTCGGCGTTGCGATCGGGTGAGATTCCTCCCCTTCGGCTCGGAATGACGAGGGGTGGCCGGCTCGGAATGACGAGGGGTGGCCGGCTCGGAATGACGAGGGGTGGCCGGCTCGGAATGACGAGGGGTCGTCGGCAAGGGACGGAATGATGAGCGGTCGTGGCTGGCTCGGCGTGACGAGGGCGGCTGGCTCGGAATGGGGCGACGGCCAAGGGATGCGGACGCCGGGCGATAGCCGCGTCTTACGAGGATAGGTAGTGCTCAATCGATTGCGACCTCCACGACGAAACACACCATGAAGCAGGCATTGATCAGCGTTTCGGACAAGACCGGCGTGCTCGACTTCGCGCGCTTCCTCGCGGCGAAGGGATACCGCATCCTTTCGACCGGCGGCACCGCCAGGCTGCTCGCCGAAGGCGGCGTCGCGGTCACCGAGGTCGCGGAATACACGGGCTTTCCGGAGATCCTCGACGGCCGCGTCAAGACGCTCCATCCGCGCATCCACGCCGGGCTGCTCGCGCGGCGCGACGATCCGGCGCACGTCAAAGCGCTCGCCGACCTGGGAATCGATCCGATCGAGCTGCTCGTGGTCAACCTGTACCCGTTCGAGCAGACCGTCGCGAAGCCCGACTGCACGTTCGCAGACGCGATCGAGAACATCGACATCGGCGGCCCGGCGATGCTGCGCGCGGCGGCCAAGAACCACGACTCGGTCGCGGTCGTCGTCGATGCGGCCGACTACGCGCGGGTGCGCGACGAGCTGCAGCAGCACGGCGCCGTCGGCGCGGCGACCCGGCTCGAACTGGCGAAGAAGGTCTTCGCGCACACCGCGCGCTACGACGGCGCGATCGCCAACTACCTGACCTCGCTCGGCGACGACGGTGCGCGCGGCGCGTTCCCGCAGGTGCTGACGCGCCAGTGGGTCAAGGTGCAGCAGATGCGCTACGGCGAGAACCCGCACCAGGCGGCCGCGTTCTATCGCGAGCACGCGGTCGGCGCCGGCCAGCTCGCCGGCTACGTGCAACTGCAGGGCAAGGAGCTGTCCTATAACAACATCGCTGACGCCGACGCCGCATGGGAATGCGTTCGTTCGTTCGGCGAGACCGCGTGCGTGATCGTCAAGCACGCGAACCCCTGCGGGGTCGCGATCGGCAACACGGTGGCGGAGGCGTACGCGAAGGCGTTCAGGACCGATCCAACCTCCGCTTTCGGCGGCATCATCGCGTTCAACCGCCCGCTCGACGGCGCGTGCGCGCAGGCGATGGCCAAGCAGTTCGTCGAAGTGGTGATCGCGCCGGAGTTCGACGCCGACGCGCGCGCGGTGTTCGCGGCGAAGCAGAACGTGCGGCTGCTGCAGATCCCGCTCGGCGACGCGCAAAACGACTTCGATTTCAAGCGAGTCGGCGGCGGCATGCTGCTGCAGTCGCCGGACCTGGCCCAGGTGCAATCCGCCGAGTTGAAAGTCGTGACGAAGCGCGCGCCGACCGCGGAGCAGATCGCCGACCTGTTGTTCGCGTGGCGCGTGGCCAAGTTCGTCAAGTCCAACGCGATCGTCTTTGCGCGCGGCGGCGCCACGCTGGGTGTGGGCGCCGGTCAGATGAGCCGGCTCGACTCGGCGCGCATCGCCGCAATCAAGGCCAGGGAAGCGGGCTTGTCGCTCGCAGGCGCGGCGGTCGCGAGCGATGCGTTCTTCCCGTTCCGCGACGGGCTCGATGTCGTCGTCGACGCGGGTGCCGCCTGCGTGATCCAGCCCGGCGGCAGCCTGCGCGACGCCGAGGTCATCGCCGCCGCCGACGAGCGCGGCGTGGCGATGGTCTTCACCGGCACGCGGCACTTCCGGCATTGACGCCGGTTCTCGCCGCCCTATCATCCGCGTATTACCGCATTACGCAGACTGCCGTATGACCGTCGCCACCAGCCGTCTGACCGAGAAGTTCCAGGCCACGATCCCGCTGCCGGTGCGCCGCGCGCTGAAGCTCGACAAGGGCGACCAGGTCGCGTTCGAGATTCGCGGCGACATCGTGATCCTGCGGCGTGCCACCCCGCTCGACGTCGAGTTCGCGCGCGCGGTGTCCGGCACGTTGAGCGAGTGGGCTTCGAAGGCGGACGAGCGTGCCTACGCCGACCTCTAAGCGCGCGTCCGCGGGCTCGTTCGCGCCGAGCGCGTTCGATGTGCTGGTCGTTCCGTTCCCGTTCACCGATCGTGCGGTCGAGAAGCGGCGTCCGGCGGTCGCGCTATCGACCGCGGACGCGAACAAGGCGACCGGCCACACCGTGTGCGCGATGATCACCAGCGCAGAAAACGCGCCGTGGCCGCACGATGTTCGCATCGACGATCTGGCCGCCGCGGGCCTGCCGGCACCGTCGGTAATCCGGCTCAAGTGGTTCACGATCGACAACCGGCTGATCCTGCGGCGCGCGGGGACTCTGGCAAGCCGCGATCAGCGCGCGTTGAAGCGGGCGATCAGGACGGTGATCGATGTCTGAGCGGTTCCGCATCCTCGGCATCGACCCCGGCTTGCAGCGCACGGGCTTCGGCGTCATCGATCGGGCGGGCACGCAATTGCGCTTCGTCGAATGCGGCGTGCTGCGCATCGCCGCCGGCGAACTGCCGGCGCGGCTGGCGGCGATCCTCGCCGGGCTGACCGACGTGATCGAGCGCACGCGGCCGGCAGTGGCCGTCGTCGAAAAGGTCTTCGTCAACGTCAATCCGCAGTCCACGCTCGCGCTGGGGCAGGCACGCGGCGCGGCGATCGCCGCGCTGGTGGCCCAGCGGCTCGCGGTGCACGAGTACACCGCGCTGCAGGTCAAGCAGGCGGTGACCGGCCACGGCAAGGCCGACAAGACGCAGGTGCAGGCGATGGTGCAGCGGCTGCTCGCGCTGCCGCGAGCGCCCGCCGCCGACGCCGCCGATGCGCTCGCGTGCGCGATCTGCCACGCGCACAGCGGCGGCGTGCTGCACGCGGTCGCGCGCGCCGGACGCGCCTCGCCGCGTCGCGGCTGGCGTGTACGCGACGGGCGGCTGGTGGGCTGAGGCGATGATCGGCCGCCTGTCCGGCACGCTGCTGGAGAAGAACCCGCCGTCGGTGCTGGTCGACGTGGGTGGTGTCGCGTACGAAGTGGACGTGCCGATGAGCACCTTCTACAACCTCGGCGCCGTCGGCGAGCGCGTGACGCTGCTGACTCACCTGGTGGTGCGCGAGGACGCGCATCTGCTGTTCGGCTTCGGCACGGCGGCGGAGCGCAACGCCTTCCGCGAGCTGATCCGCATCTCCGGGGTCGGCGCACGCACGGCGCTCGCAGTGTTGTCGGGGCTCAGCGTCGAGGAGCTCGCGCAGGCGGTCACGCTGCAGGAAAGCGGCCGGTTGACGAAAATCCCCGGCATCGGCAAGAAGACCGCCGAGCGCCTGCTGCTCGAGCTGAAAGGCAAGCTCGGCGCAACGATCGCAGGCGCGGCCACGACGGCCACCCCGAGCGACGCCGGCGCCGACGTACTGCGCGCGCTGCTCGCCCTCGGCTACTCGGAGAAAGAGGCGATGCTCGCGGTCAGGCAAGTGCCCGCCGGTACCGGTGTCTCCGAGGGCATCCGCCTCGCCCTAAAATCGCTCGCCAAGTCGTGATGGTGCCGATGAACCAGCGAGCGCGCGCATTGCAAGACGGCGGGTTTTTCGAGGCGCCAACCGGCGTTGCGAACCGTCGTCATCGGGCGAACCATCGTCCCGCCGCGAGCCGTCATCGAGACGCGACCCAACGTCCTGCTGCGAAGCAACGTCCCGCGGCGATCCAACGTCCTGCCGCGAAGCATCTTCTTCAGGCGAACCGCCGTGCGCATGCACTCCGTCGTCATCCCGAGAAGCGCAGCGACGAGGGATCTCCTCCGGCGCACCCCCGGGATCAGCGGCACGGCCGCACGGCAAGCCCGGATGACCGCGAGTGCGCCGATGAGGTCGTACGGCCGGCCGCAATGAGGCCCCGATGATCCAGGACCGCATCGTCGCCGCCGCACCGGCCTCGCCCAACGAGGAGGCGGTCGAACGCGCGCTGCGGCCGCAGCGGCTCTCAGAGTACGTCGGGCAGGCGAAGATCCGCGAGCAGCTCGAAATCTTCGTCAGTGCCGCGCGCAACCGCGGCGAGGCGCTCGACCACGTGCTGTTGTTCGGTCCGCCGGGGTTGGGCAAGACCACGCTCGCGCACATCATCGCGCACGAGATGGGCGTGAACCTCCGTCAGACCAGCGGGCCGGTGCTCGAGCGGCCCGGCGATCTCGCCGCGCTGCTGACGAACCTCGAGCGCAATGACGTGCTGTTCATCGACGAGATCCACCGGTTGAGCCCCGTCGTCGAGGAGATCCTGTATCCCGCGCTCGAGGACTTCAAGATCGACATCATGATCGGCGAAGGGCCGGCGGCGCGCTCGATCAAGCTCGACCTGCAGCCCTTCACGCTGGTGGGCGCCACCACGCGCGCCGGCATGCTGACCAATCCGCTGCGCGACCGTTTCGGCATCGTCGCGCGGCTGGAGTTCTATACGGACGACGAGCTGACCGCGATCGTCACGCGCTCGGCGCGGTTGCTCAAGGCGGCGATCGACGCCGACGGCGCGCGCGAGATCGCGCGCCGCTCGCGCGGCACACCGCGCATCGCCAATCGGCTGCTGCGGCGCGTGCGCGACTTCGCCGAGGTCAAGGAAAGCGGCGAGATCACGCGTGAAGTCGCCGACCGCGCGCTGGCGATGCTCGACGTCGATGCGCTCGGGCTGGATGTGATGGACCGCAAGCTGCTGCGCGCGGTGATCGAGCGCTTCGGCGGCGGACCGGTCGGCATCGACAATCTGGCTGCCGCGGTCGGCGAGGAACGCGACACGCTCGAAGACGTCGTCGAACCGTTCCTGATTCAGCAAGGCATGTTGCAGCGAACGCCGCGCGGACGCGTCGCGGCCCTCAGCGCCTACCGCCACTTTGGTATCGCGGAACCGCAACGCCCCGGGGGTCTAGGCGAACTGTTCTAACGCGCCGCGTGCCGTTGGGGCACGTGCTGTCGCTGCGGTGCGGCAGCGACAGCACGGAGCGCGTGGGGTGCAAAGTGCGCGCGAATCACTAGAATCGCGCACTTTGACAAATTCCAACCCGAGGAGGCTCCATGGATTTTGCGCGCCAGCAGCGCAATCCGGCCCGGCATCTCGTCGGCATCGGAGCAGTCGTGCTGCTGCACGTCCTCATCGGCTGGGCGCTCGTCAGCGGGCTTGCGCGCAAGGTCGTCGAGGTCGTCAAAGGACCGATCGAGGTCAAGGTGATCGAGGAGGTGATCAAGAAACCCCCCCCGCCGCCCGAGGTCGTTCCGCCGCCGCCGAAGCTCGCCGCGCCGCCGCCGCCTTTCATTCCGCCGCCGGAGATCGCCATCGCGCCGCCGCCCACACCCGCGCCAACGATCACCCAGGTCACGCAGGAGGCGCCGCCGGCGCCGCAGGCGCCGGTCATCGCACCTCCCGCGCCCGTCGCTCCGCCCGCACCGCCGCCGCCTGCGGTGCGCAGCGCGCAAGTCGTTTGCGCCAACTACCGCGAGGTGATGTCTTCGATCCCATACCCGCGCGACGCGTTGCTCGACGGCATCGAAGGCGACGTGCTGATCGAGTTCACGGTCACTGCGAATGGCCAAATTCGCGATCCGGTCATCCGTTCTTCGACCAATCGCATCTTCAATCGCGTATCCCTGAACGTCGTTCAGACGCGATTGTCGTGCCAGGGGCAGGGACAGGACATTCGAGTGCAGGCACCCGTGAGCTTTAGGATTCGTTGACGTTCATGGAGCGAGGCGGATCGTGAAGTGGCGCCACCGCGCTGCTCGATTCGACCGCCGATTCCCATCGCACCTTCTTCCACGAGGAGACTTCCAATGATTCAGTTTGTCCGTCGCTATGCAATCTGCATGGCCGTATTCCTGGCGGCGGGCCTGGCCGCGCCAACCGTGTCGCTCGCGCAGGACGCCGCCAAGTCCGCCGATCAGCCGGCCACGCCAGCGGCGCAGGCCGCACCGGCGCCTGCTGCTCCGGCGATCGCGCCAACCGTGACCAAGGAAGTCATCGAGAACCCGTATGGCATCGAGGCGCTGTGGAAGCAGGGCGACTGGGTGTCCAAGGGCACGCTGATCATCCTGCTGATCATGTCGATGGGAAGCTGGTACATCATCTTCGTCAAGCTTTGGGAGCAGTACAAGCTGATGCGGGAGGGCCGCGAAGTCGCCGCTTCGTTCTGGAAGGCGGCATCCCTGAAGGAAGGCACGAAGAAGCTGAAGGAGTCCAGTGCCTACCGCTACATTGCAGAGACCGGGCTCGAGGCCAACGAGCATCACGAAGGCACGCTGACCGAGAACATCGATCTGAACACCTGGGTCACGATGTCGGTACAGCGCGCCGTCGATGCGGTCAACAACCGGATGCAGGACGGGCTCGCGTTCCTTGCCACCGTCGGCTCGACTGCGCCGTTCGTGGGGCTGTTCGGTACCGTGTGGGGCATCTATCACGCGCTGACCGCGATCGGAATCGCCGGGCAGGCATCGATCGACAAGGTCGCCGGCCCGGTCGGTGAGGCGCTGATCATGACCGCGATCGGTCTGGCGGTCGCCGTGCCCGCGGTGCTTGGTTACAACTGGCTGGTCCGCCGCAACAAGGTCGTCATGGAATCGGTTCGCTCCTTCGGTGCCGACCTGCACGCGGTACTGCTCGGCGGCAAGGTCGAGCGCAAGGCGCAGCCGGCGCGCTGACCGCGCACGCATCGGAGACCTCCCATGGCGATGAATGTCGGTTCTACCGAAGGCGGCGAGGACGAAGCGATCTCGGCCATCAACACCACGCCGCTCGTGGACGTGATGCTGGTGCTGCTGATCATCTTCCTCGTCACGATCCCGGTCATCACGCAGTCGGTGCCGCTGCAGCTTCCGAAGGAAACCAACGTCCCGCGCCAGACCCGGCCGGAGAACATCGAGATCGCGGTCACCAAGGACGGCGACGTCTACTGGGGTCTGCAGCTGCTGCGCGACAACGAGGATCTGGTCAACCGGCTGAAGAAGATCGCCACGCAGCAGCCGCAACCCGAGGTCCACATCCGCGGCGACCTGGCCGGCCGCTACGAGTTCGTCGGCCGCGTGGTGTTCGCCTGCCAGCGCGCCGGCATCCAGAAGGTCGGATTCGTGACGGAGCCGCCGGCGCGCGGCGTCTGAGCGAGGAGAACGCGATGGCAATGAACGTCGGCCCCGGTGGCGGCTCGCACGAACCGGACGTGATGATCGACATCAACACCACGCCGCTGATCGACGTGATGCTGGTGCTGCTGGTGATGCTGATCATCACCATTCCGATCCAGCTTCACGCGGTCAACCTGAACATGCCGGTCGGCAATCCGCCGCCGCCGATCGAACAGCCGCAGGTCGTCACGATCGACGTCGACTTCGACGGCACGATCTTCTGGAACGGCGAAATGATCCCCGACAAGGCCGCGCTCGAAGCGCGCCTGATCGACGCCGCCGCCCGACCCGTCCAGCCGGAGGTACACCTGCGGCCGAACAAGCTCGCCGAGTACAAGGACGTGGCGGCGGTGATGGCCGCCGCGCAACGGCTCGGCGTCGTCAAACTCGGGCTGGTCGGCAACGAGCAGTTCGTGCGCTGAGCGTTTCATGTCATTCCGAGCCGCAGCTCCCCCATTGTCATTCCGAGCCGCAGCTCCCCCATTGTCATTCCGAGCCGCAGGCGAGGAATCTCAGCGACTCGCAGCGCGGAGATCCCTCGCATTCGCTCGGGATGACAGGCGCACGTCATGCCGAGCCGCGTCGTCCTTGTCATTCCGAGCCGCAGCTCCCCCATTGTCATTCCGAGCCCCAGGCGAGGAATCTCGACCGGTGAGGGGCTGAGATCCCTCGCATTCGCTCGGGATGACACACGGTGATGCGGAACAATCACGCCAACCGCAGGTCTGCAAAGCAGAACCGGAGAGAAGCTCACGATGCGAAGAGTTCCTGAGCTGCGCAAGACGCTGCGTGCGTCGATTCTGACTGCGGCGGTTGCGGCCGCTTTCGGGCTGCAGACCGACGCCGGAGGCGGTTTGGGCTGGGCGACAGCGCACGCGCAGGCCGAACAGGTGCGCGCCGAAGTCGGCAAGCCGCTGCAGGCCGCGCGTGATCTGATCAAGGCGAAGAAGTTCAAGGAAGCGCTGGCCAAGCTGCAGGAGGCCGAAGCGGTACCGAACCGCACCGCGTACGAGAACTTCGTGATCGAGCAGATGCGCGCGTCGGCCGCGTCGCAGGCGGGCGATTACGACCAGGCGATCAAGGCATTCCAGGCGCTGATCGCCTCCGGCCGACTGCCGGAAGCTGAGCAGGGACGTTATGCCGCCAACGTGGCGGCGCTGTACTACCGCGCCAAGGACTACGGCAACGCCGCACAGTGGGCGCAGCGGGCGCTGAAGACCAATCCCGCCGACCAGGCGACGCGCACGCTGATGATCCAGTCTTACTACCTTGCCGGCGACTACGCCGCCGCCAGCCGCGAAGCCCTCGCCGATATCCAGGCCGCGGAGCGCGCCGGGCAGACGCCGCCCGAGGACAAGCTGCAGTTGCTGGCCAACGTCGCCGCGCGCAACGGCGGCGACCGCAATGCATACATCGCTGCGCTCGAGCGGCTGGTCGCCTACTACCCGAAGCGCGAGTACTGGGCCGACCTGCTGCGGCGGATCGAATCGAAGCCCGGTTTCTCGAGCCGGCTTGCGCTCGACGTGCTGCGACTGAAGCTTGCCACGAAGACGATGAACGGCGCGACGGACTACTTCGAGATGGCGCAACTCGCGCTGCAGGAAGGCCAGGCGGCGGAAGCCAAGAAGGTCCTCGACGAAGGCTTCGCCGCCGGCGTGCTGGGCAAAGGCCCTGAAGCCGAGCGGCACCAGCGCCTGCTCGCCTTGGCAACGCAGCGCGCCAACGAGGCACCCGCGACGCTGCAAAAGGCCGAGGCCGAGGCCGCCGCCGACAAGGACGGCAACGCGCTAGTGCGCATCGGACTCGCCTACACCGCGCTCGGCCAGCACGACAAGGGCATCGCACTGATGCAGCAAGGCATCGCCAAGGGGGGGCTTAAGCGCCCGCACGACGCCAACCTGCATCTGGGCATCGCGCTCGCGCGCGCCGGCCAGAAGGGTCGTGCCGCGCAAGTGCTCAAGACCGTCGGCGGCACCGACGGCACCGCGGATCTGGCGCGGTTGTGGATGCGGGTGCCGTAGGCGATCTCGCCATTCCCGCTCTTTAGCCCCACCCGACGATCTTCTCGATCACGCCGCGCGGCCACGCCGCGTCATTCGTCGATGGGTTGCCGGGCGGCGCGATGACGAGCGCCTGCTCAAGACCGCGGGCAGCGACGACGGAACCCGCAGAGCTGGCGCGACTGTTGATCCGGGCGCCGTGACGGCCGCGTCCGGCGGACCGGCCGAAGCAAAACGGGGCGCTGCTCGCGCCCCGTTTGCTTGCCCATGCGACGCCGAGATCAGAAGAACTTGTACTCGACGTTGATGTACGGCATCCGGCCACGCGGATCGACGTAGGTCGGATCGAAGCCCACCTGGAAGTAGCTGTTCTGGTTCGTCTTTGGCGGCACGCGATCGGTCACGTTCTTGACGCCGCCAAGGATGACCAGATTCTTGATGCCCGACCAGCGCAGCGAGACATCCGCGGTGTCGTACGAGCCGACATCCACTTCCTGTCCCGAGGCATTCGGATACTGGTCGCGGTACTTGCTCTGATAGTTGTAAGCCACCAGCGCCGACCAGGGACCGCGCTCCCAGTTGACGGTGATCAGCTCCTTCCAACGCGTGACCGGACCGAAGACCGAATACGTTCCTTCGGTGCTGACCCAGTCCTGACCGGGTATCAGGGTGAACTTCTGCTTCTGCTTCGCGATGTAGGTGGCGTTCCACCCGAACGTGAGCTGCCCCAAGGTCCCCGCCGGAACCCGCACCTTGGCACTGAAGTCCGCACCGCGCGTATGTTGGTCGACGAGGTTCGCAATCTCGTTGAACGCGGTGTCGATCACGATCGCGCCGCCCAGGCCCGGATCAGACCGAGTCCGGATATAGGTCGAAGCAAGCGGGCCGTTGCAATTCAAAGAGACTGGATCGAAGCTGTCGATGCAGTCCGCAAGGATATTGTCACCACCCGGGAATCCGATCAGGTTCTTCTGCTGGATCCACCACAGGTCCACTCCTAAGGAGACCGTGTTCACCGGCTCGAAGAGCACGCCCAGTGACCACTGTTTCGATTTCTCCGGTTCGAGATTGCGGTTACCGGCGTTGGTGACGCTAAGTTGCGCTCCGCAGTACTTCGGATTGAAGTTCGCCGTTGGATCGCCATTCGCATCGAAGCACGGACCAACTTGCGTCTCATAGAAGGGGTCGTTGTAGACGCCGCCAGAGTTGGTGCGCGCCGGCGGAGCGAAGATGTCGGGCAGCGTCGGCGCGCGGAAGCCCTGTCCGTAGGCGCCGCGCACCAAGATCTGCTGGTTGGGCTGCCAACGCAGCCCCACCTTTGGAGTCGCCTTGTTGCCGACGTCACTGTAGCGGTCGTAGCGCACGGCGAACTGGCCATCCAGCGTGCGGACGATCGGCACGTTCAGCTCCGCAAACACCGCGTACACGTTGCGATCGCCGGCCACCGGCGGCTGCTCGCCCGCCCCGCCGATGATGTCCGAGGAGCCGAGGATCGGCGAGGGGTTGTCGCGGTACTTGTCCTTGTAGTACTGCGCGCCGAGCGCAAGAGCGATCGGACCGGCGGCCGTGCTGCCGATCTCGCGCGAGACCGTGCCGTCGACCGCCGTGCGGTCCAGTTTGGCGGTGCGCACCTCGCCGATGATCTGGGTGCTCTTCAATAGGTCGAGGCCTGCACCGGTGTTGAAGCCGAACGGATTGATGATGCCGGTGGCCATCGCCGGGAGCAGCTTCGACTCGAGCACGTAGCCGCCCAGGTAGCTCTCGACGGCCTTCGAGGTCGTCTGATAAGCGGCGACGTTGTAATCCCAGCCGCCGGCAGCGCCGATCAAGCCGACGAGACCGCGGTATTCGTCCGTCTTGACCTGGTTGGTCCGCGGGCCCAACTCGACCGTACGGTAGAAGAGGTTAAGATCACCGGTGAGCGTCAGGCCGGGAATGGCCGGTACGATGCCGTTGCCGGGATAGTAGGGTCCGCCCGCCGGATACAGCAGCGGCAGCGTCGTGCCGTCTGGCTGCGTTTTTGTGGTCGCTTCCGACGCCGGCGTCTCGGAAATACGGAACGTGGCCTTCTGCTGAGCGTAGGAGATCTCGCCGACGAGCTGCATGTCCTGCGAGATCTGGAACACGCCGCGGCCGAGGAACGACGTCACCTCGTTGTCAGGAATGATGTCGATGCGACTCGCGTAGTCGTAGCGGCAGCGCGTGCCGTTGGATGCCAAGTCGTAAGAGACTGGAACCAGGCAGCCAGCGTCGGGATAGATGTTCTTGGTCGGATCGGTCACTACGCCGGGCGTGGCTCCCGCGAACGCAGGAGCGTAGGGGCTCCTGAAGCTCCCGAGCGATGGGACGAAGATGTTCGCCGGGAAGGCATTCGAACTTAGCCGATTAAGAAACGGCACCCCGAAGATGCTCGGATCGTTTTCAATATCCCGCCGCAGCGCGGTCTTCGCAAACTCGCGGTCTTGAGCCTTCAGCGAATTCTGGTCCTTGTAGCTCAGCACCCCGAAAACGTTGAACCGATCGCGACCGAGGTCGCCGAAACCGCCGGCGATCGAGGCTTCCATGTACTTGCCGTCGCCGTCGCCGGTGGGCTGGTAATAGCCCGCCTTGGCGACCACGCCGGCGAAGTCCTTGCGCGTGATGAAGTTGATGACCCCGCCGATCGCATCGGAACCGTAGATCGCGGAAGCGCCGTCGCGCAGCACTTCCACCCGCTCGATCGCCGCGAACGGAATCTGCTGAAGGTTGACCGCGCCGCCATCGAAGGCGTAGACCGCCAGCCGCCGGCCGTTCAACAGGATCAGCGTGTTGTTCGAGCCCAGGCCCCGCAGCGAAGCGCCGGTAAAGCCGGGGCGCGCCGCGTCGCCGAGCGCATTGGACAGCGCGTAGCCTTGGCCGTTGTTGGCGGAGATCTTCTCCACCAGTTCGGCCGCACTCGTAATGCCGAGCGAATCGATCTCCTTGCGCGTGATGATGGTCACGGGGAGCGCCGTTTCGCCCTCGATGCGTTTGATCGCCGAACCGGTGATCTCGACGCGCTCCAGCTTCTGGCTTTCCTGTGTCTGTTGTGCCTGGGCCCCGGTCGCCAGTAGCGCGGCGCCGGCCAGCCCGCCGAACGCGAGACCGACCCGATACGCGATGGGTTTCAACTTAAACATTCGTTTCCCCCAATAGAGTTAAGAGGCCTTGCCGCACGGACCGGCTTGCGGGCGCACCGCGCAAGGCGCGCTGCTGGCTGCGTCTTGCACTCCGGCTGCTCGGCGGCGAGTGGCGCGATTGTCAGCCGCGGATACAGGGAACCGCAATCTGCTCGACACCTGTTGCGGTCGTTTGTTGTATTCGCCCGACATCGACGCTTGAGTCCGCCCGGCACGGATCCGCACACACGACGGCGCTGCAGCATCGCATACGTAGCGATTCGGATGCGAGATCGCGTGGGACGGCGACTGTCGTGCAGCGCGCAGCATGCGGTAGAGTCCGCCCGCGTAATGCGCCGGTCGCCGCGCTGGACGCAACAGTGCGGTGACGGCCGCATTCGCTGAGAAGGAGGTCCTTGATATGGGTGCGCACGATCGCGGCCGCCGCCTATTCCTGACCGCTAGCCTGTCGCTCGTCGCCGGTGCCGGCTTCACGCGCCCTGTAGCGGCGCAGGGCGCAGCGGCATCGGTGGAGGAGTTCTTCCGCTGGCCGCAGCATAGCGACCTGTCGCTCAGCCCCAACGGTGCGCTGCTCGCCGCGATCGTCCCGATCCACGGCCGGCGCAACATCGCCATCATCGACCTGAAGGACATGAGCGGCAGAGTGCTGACCGCCATGAAGGAAAGCGACGTCGGTTTTCTTGCCTGGGTCAACGACAAGCGCGTCGTGTACGGACTCACCGATCTGCAACGGCCGCTGGGCGAGGTCACGCCGGGTGGGCTGTACGCGGTCAACGTCGACGCTTCGGAGCCGCGGGAACTGTCCGCGCCGATCGGACTACGCGAAACCGAAGCGTTCGTGCGCTTCCGGCGGGCGCAATTTGCAGGTGTGCTGCGACCGCCCGCGAGCGATGACATCCTCGTGTTGTCCAACGACCGCAATCTGCAACACCCGGACGTTTACCGCATGGACACCCGCACGGGCCGCAAGACGATCCTGACGCCGCAGACGCCCGGGCGCGCGATCGGCTGGCTGGCCGACCAAGCGGCAGCGGTGCGGGTGGCCATTACCGACGAAGACGATCTGCGCGTCGGCGTTTACTACCGGGACAACGAGTCGGCGCCATGGCGCAAGCTGGCGCAGTTTCATCCGTTCAACGAGCCGGAACGCGGGTTTACGCCAATGGCGTTCGACTACGACGGCAGTCTGCTGGTTACGGCACCCGCGGGCGACAAGGCAGCGATGTACCGGTACGACGTCAAGGAAAACCGGCTTGGTGAGCGCCTGGTCGCCCACAAGGACTACGACCTCGGTGCCGGCGCGCTCGGAAGCAGCGCCGGTCCGATCTTCGATCATGTCAAGCGCAGACTCGTCGGCGTCCACGTGGAAGCCGAGCGACCCGAGTTCGTCTGGTTTGACCAGGACTGGGCGAACTGGCACGCGATGGTGAACAAGGCGCTGCCGGACGCGGTCAACGTGTTGTCGCGCACCAGCGACAACACGAAGATTCTCGTGCGTTCGTTTTCCGATCGGGATCCGGGAACGTGGTACTTCCTCGATCCTGCCAAGCGCCGATTGGAGCAGCTCGTCTCCGCCATGCCGTGGATCAAACCGGGCGACATGGCGCCGCGACAGTTCATGCGTTTGAAAGCGCGCGATGGGTTGGCCCTGCCGGCCTATCTGACATTGCCTAAGGCGGGTGCGGCCAAGGGTCTGCCGCTCGTGGTGCTGGTGCACGGAGGCCCATATGTCCGCGGCGAGGTGTGGCGGTTCGACCCGGAAGCGCAATTCCTGGCTTCGCGCGGTTACGCGGTGCTGCAAGTCGACTTCCGTGGCAGCCTGGGATATGGGTGGCAGCACTACCAGGCGGGCTGGAAGCAATGGGGCCTTGCCATGCAGGACGATCTGAACGACGCGGCACTGGAACTGGTCGCTCGCGGCATCGCGGACCGCGGGCGTATGGCCATCATGGGCGCGAGTTACGGCGGCTATGCGGCCATGATGGGGTTGGCGCGCGACCCGGAACTGTGGCGTTGCGGGATCAACTACGTCGGCGTGACGGATCTGACCTTGCTGACGACGGCCACGTGGTCCGATACGAACCAGCTTTTCAAGGACGCGTCGTCCTGGTACGAAATCCACGTGGGCGACGCCGCGCGCGATCGCGAACGATTCGAGAAGACTTCGCCTTTGCGTCTGGCCGCTCGCATCAAGCGGCCGGTGCTGATGGCTTACGGCGGACTTGACCAGCGCGTTCCGATCGAGCACGGCGCACGCATGAAAAGCGCATTGGACCGCAATCAGGTGCCCAACGAGTTCGTCGTCTACGAGCAGGAAGGACACGGTTTTCGGCTGGAACGCAATCGCTTCGATTTTTATCGCCGGGTCGAGGCCTTTCTCGCCAAACACATGGGATGACCGACCCGCTTCGCAGCATCCGCTGACGGCGTCAAGCATCGCCACGCGATGCCAGGCGCCGTCTCACCCGCTGCGATGTCCGATACGCACCGGCGGCGACGTGCGATGCCGCAGTAGCAGCCGTTCGATCGAACCAAGCGCGTCGTACCAGGGCCTGAATTCGCGGAACAGTTCGTCGTCCGACGGCGCGCCCGCGCCCGCTACCGGCATACGGCGTATCGCGTCGAAGATCTCGCCGAAGGTCCGCTCCCCGTCGATCAGCGCGAAGATGTGTCGCACGTAGCGCCCCGGATCGAGCACGACTTCCAGACCCGATTGGCCATGCCGAAGCAGAAACGGCCGATTGCCGTGTCGGTCGATCAGGTCCGCAAGCTCCGGACCGCTTGCCTGGTTGGTTTCGGTCAGGAAGAACGGAACGTACTCGGTGTCACCATAAGGTGAGACGACATCGGCTTTACGCGTTAGATAGAAGGAATGGGTGATCAGGTCGCCGGCCGCCAGCTCCGCAACGGCCTGCCGTACGCGCGGCGGACATGCCCGGATCGCATCGAGCAACGCGGGCTCGGCGCCTTTGAGGCGCGCTACTGGATCGTATGCCAACGCGCCCCGATGAACGTCGGACAAATGGACATGAAGCCCGCAACGGTCGGCAAACCACGCGTAGATCTGCGGCACGGTATAGGGGCGATCGCGGGCGTGCAGCAACAGATCGTAGATGCCCGCGTCACCGCCAAACTTGTGATCGTTGATCAGTTCCTCACCGCGACGGAACCAATTCGTCGGCGGCAGTGCGGCAAGCAGTGCCTTGGCCGCAACGAGCTGACGCGGCAGGTCCCAGCCCGGGCATCCCAAAATGCGCAGGAGTTCCTGCAGCTGGTAGACGCCCGTGCGGCCATAAGCCCCGTACAGCAGCACCGCGATCGCACCGTCCTGCGAGAGCACGTCGAGCAGCCGCTCGAACGCCGATTCGGGATCGCGCAGATGGTGCAGCACGCCGGCGCAGTTGACGTAGTCGAACGTGCCGAGGCCGAGGCTCGGCAGATCCTCGATGGCCGCGTGCACCCATTCGATGTTGCCGAGGCCACGCACCTGCGCCCTGCGCCGGGCGACGTCGATGCTGGCGCGGCTGATATCCAGGTGCACAACGCGACCTGCCGTGCCCCGCAGTTGCTCGGCGACGAAGATCGTTCCGTCGCCGGTACCGCCGCCGGCCATCAGTACGCGGAAGCCGCGCGAGAAATCAAACCGACCGCAAAAGCACCGGTGGTTCAGCAAGGCCAAATCGTCCAACCAGGTGCCGATCAGACGCCGACGTTCGTCCTCCGGGTCGCGCGCCGGATACGGCAGAGCCTCGTATTGCCTGCGAACGGAATCGTCCTCCATGGCGTTCGTCGGCCCGCGGTCGGTTGCCTCCCGTTAACCCGATGCGTTCATCGTGATTCTCACCTCGCAGACACGCACCCCTCACCCTGCGCGTCGGTAGCCACACGCATTATCGCCGCTGCGTGATCGAGTCCGAGGCCATTCGGGCGTTCAAGCGCTCGATTGCGCAGCACGCCGCAACCTGCGGCATCGGCTACGTCCAGGGCGGAAACGAACGCCGCGTCATCCCGAGCCACAGGCGAGGCGTCCGCATCGAGCGCGGCGCCGAGATCCCTCGCACTCGCTCGGGATGACACGAGGGCGAAAGAGTGCGATTCACGCCGCGCGCGCGCCTTGGCACCGCCGCCAGGCCGCAGTCGGTATGATTTCCGCGCTGAGGGAGCCATGGCAAACCGGGCGCACGACTGGCTACGACAGGCGGAACGCGATCTGGCGCAGGCGCGCGATTCGCAGGCGGCGCAGCGACACGAGTGGGCATGCTTCGCCGCGCAGCAGGCGGCGGAAAAAGCGGTCAAGGCGCTGCACTTGGCGCTTGGACAAGAGGCGTGGGGCCACGTGGTGGCGCAGTTGCTGCAGGACTTGCCGATAAACGTGCCCGACGAATTGGTCGACAAGGCGCGCGTTCTGGACAACTTCTACATCGCCACGCGCTACGCCAACGGCCATCCGGCCGGGGCGCCGTTCGAACACTACGGGCGTCTTCAAAGCGAGCAGGCCATCGCCTATGCCGGTGAAATCCTCGACTTCGCGCGTGCTCAAATGGCCGGACGCGGCGGCGGTTGACGCCGCGGTGCGGTGCCTCGCACAGCGACTCGCCACGGCGCATCCGGAGCTGGCGCGCTTCGGGTATTTCGGTTCGTACGCGCGCGGCGATTGGGGCGTGGGCAGCGACGCTGACCTGGTGGCGATCGTGGATCGCTGCACGCGCCCCTTCGCCGCGCGGCCGCTGGACTTCGACCTATCGCATCTGCCGGTGCCGGCCGATCTGATCGTGTACACCGGCGACGAATGGGCCAAGCTGCGCGCCGAGCGGCGTAAGTTCGTCTGCGACATCGAGCGCGAAGCGGTTTGGGTGTTCGAGCGCAAGGTGACGCAGTAGCGCGAAGACTGCAGCGCCTGCGATGAGGTGCGCAATTCAGCGCCGCGTCATGCCGAGCCGCAGGCGAGGCATCTCGGTCGAACGCGACGCTGAGATCCCGCGCATTCGCTCGGGATGACACGGGGGGCGGGGGGAATGCAGCGCCTTCGGGCGGCAAAGCTGCATTGCGCGCACCGCGTTACCGGGTCCGGTCATGCCGAGCCGTAGGCGAGGCATCTCAGCCGCTCGCGGCGCCGAGATCCCTCGCTTCGCTCGGGATGACAATGGAAAAAGGCGCTCGAGATGACAGCGCAGAAAGCGGCGCGACTCGCGCCGCCCGCGCCAGCCTCGGCACCGCCGCCAGCAGCGTCTTCGTGTACTCGTGCCGCGGCGCCTCGAGCACCTGTTCGGCGGCCCCGGCCTCGACGATCTTGCCTTTCCGCATCACCGCGATGTCGTGCGCCAGGTATTCGACCACGCCGAAATTGTGCGTGATGAACAGATACGCCACGCCCAGTTCGCGCTGCAGCTGCGCCAGCAGATTGAGGATCTGCGCCTGCACCGACACGTCCAGCGCCGAGGTCGGCTCGTCTCGGCAGCGCCAAGTGCGGATGTTCGACCCCGCGCCGATGCCGGCAAGCGCTACACACTTGGGCATTGCGGGTTCGCGGCCGCGCAGTATGCTTGCGTCATGCGACAAGTCATCATCTACCCGGGCGAAGACGGCCTTTGGGTCGCCGAATGCCCAAGCCTTCCCGGCTGCGTTTCACAGGGCGAGACCCGGGAGGCCGCCGTCGAGAACATTCGCGAAGCAATCGAGGGCTACATCCTCGCGCTCAAAGAGGATGGCCTGCCGGTGCCGGAAGAGCGTTTCGAGGCGCTTCTGGTCGCCGTATGACGAGGCTCCCGCAGGTTTCCGGGCCTGACCTCGTTCGAGCGCTACAGAAAGCCGGTTTCACCGTACGGCGCCAGCACGGAAGTCATATCGTCATGCGGCGCGCCGATCCGTTTGCCCAGACCGTCGTGCCCAACCACCGCCGGATCGACCGCGGAACGCTTCGCGCCATTCTTCGGCAGATCGAGATGTCCGTTGACGATCTGATCGAGCTGCTCTGACGGGGAAACCCTTGTCGTCCCCACGCTGCCGGCACCAGCCCCGCTTATGCCGGTGAAATCCTGGGCTTCGCGCGTGCTCAGATCGCGCGACGCGGCGCGGTGCCTGCGACTTCGTGCGCGGCCTGACGCTGCGTCATGCCGAGCCGCAGGCGAGGCATATTGCCCATTCGCGAAGCCGAGATCCCTCGCACTCGCTCGGGATGACAAGGAAGAAAGGAGCGCTTGGGGCAGCGACCCCGGCTTGCATGCGCCGTGGGGCTCCGTCCTGTCATGCCGAGCCGCAGGCGAGGCATCTCGGCCGCTCGCGACGCCGAGATCCCTCGCTTCGCTCGGGATGACAATGGAAAAAGGCGCTCGAGATGACAGCGCAGAAAGCGGCGCGACTCGCGCCGCCCGCGCCAGCCTCGGCACCGCCGCCAGCAGCGTCTTCGTGTACTCGTGCCGCGGCGCCTCGAGCACCTGTTCGGCGGCCCCGGCCTCGACGATCTTGCCTTTCCGCATCACCGCGATGTCGTGCGCCAGGTATTCGACCACGCCGAAGTTGTGCGTGATGAAGAGGTAAGCGACGCCGAGTTCGCGCTGCAGCTGCGCCAGCAGATTGAGGATCTGCGCCTGCACAGAGACGTCCAGCGCCGAGGTCGGTTCATCGCACACGATCAGCTTCGGCTCCACCGCAAGCGCGCGCGCGATCGCGATGCGCTGGCGCTGCCCGCCGGAGAACTCGTGCGGGAAGCGGTGCATCGATTCGGGCCGCAGACCCACTTTCTGCAGCAGCGCCGCGGCGCGCTCGGTGCGTTCCGCCGCGCCGATCTCCGGTCGCAGTGAAGCCACACCCTCCTCCAGGATCTCCGCCACCCGCAGGCGCGGGTTCAGCGACGCGAACGGATCCTGAAAGATGATCTGCGCCTTGCGGCGCGCGGCTCGCAACGCGTCGCCTTCCAACGCGTCGAGCGGCTGCCCCTCGAGCAGCGCTTCGCCCTCGATGCGCGCCGCGCCGCGCAGCAATTGCAGCAGCGCCTTGCCGGTGGTCGTCTTGCCGCAGCCGGATTCGCCCACCAGCGCCAGCGTGCGGCCGGCGGCGAGCGAAAACGAGATCCCGTCGACGGCCCGCACGTAACCGACCACGCGCTTGAGCAGACCGGTGCGGATCGGGAAGTGGACCTTGTAGTCGCGCACTTCGAGCAGCGGCGGCAGCTCCGCTCTGCCTCGATCAGCGGAGTCCACCCCCCTTTCGTAAAGGGGGGGAGGGGGGATTTGTACGGCGGAGGCGAACGAGGAAATCCCCCCCTGCCCCCCTTTTTCAAAGGGGGGTGTTCGCTCGTACAGCAGGCAGCGCACTCCGTGGCCATCGACGGGCGCATACAGCGCCGGCGGCGTGGAATGACAGGCGGCAAACGCCTTCGGGCAGCGCTCGACGAATCGGCAGCCGGCGAACTCCTGATCGAGTCGCGGCACGGTGCCGGCAATCGCGGCCAGCGGCTGGCCGCGCTTGGCGGTGTCGGGCAACGCGGCCAGCAGCAGTTGCGCGTACGGGTGCAGCGGGCGGGCGAAGAATCCCGCCGTTTCCGCGACTTCGACGATCTGGCCCGCGTACATCAGCGCGATGCGATGCGCCATGGTCGCGACGATGCCGAGATCGTGCGTGATCAACAGCAGCGCCATGCCCTGCTCGCGCTGCAACTGCCGCAGCAGGTCGAGGATCTGCTTCTGGATCGTTACGTCCAGCGCCGTGGTCGGCTCATCGGCGATCACCACGTCCGGCTCGGCGGCCAGCGCGATCGCGATCATCACGCGCTGCTTCTGCCCGCCGGAAAGCTGAAACGGATAGTCGTCGATGCGCCGCTGCGGCTCGGGCAGCCCCACGCGCGCAAGCCACTCGATCGCTTTCGCGCGCGCCGCGTCGCCGCGCAACGTGGTGTGGCGCTCGATCACTTCGACGATCTGCTCGCCGACCGGCATGACCGGATTCAGGCTCGTCGAGGGCTCCTGGAAGATGATGCTGACGCGCCGGCCGCGCACGTCGCGCATTCGCGACTCGGGCAACTGCACCAGGTCGATCGCGCGGCCGTCGGCGGCGAGCCGCACCGCGCCCTGCTCGACGCGGCCGTTGTCGGGCAGCAGGCGCAGGATGGAAAGCGCCGTCATCGACTTGCCGCAGCCCGATTCGCCGACCAGCGCAAAGGTTTCACCGCGCTCAATGGTGAGCGAAACGGCGTCGACCGCGCGCACCAGGCCGCTGTCGGTTTCGAGCACGGTGTGCAGGTTGTCGAGCGTCAGCATCGCCGCGCCTCGCGAGTAGCCACGCTTGCCTCACGCAGTCCGATGCGCCTAGACTGTGACATGTAACGACACCAGGAGATCGAGGATGTCATCGCCCGTCGCCGAGCGTGCGCGCAAACACCGCGCAGCACTGCGGGCCGCCGGCATGCGGCCGCTGCAGGTCTGGGTTCCTGACACGCGCCGCAAGTCGTTCGCCACGGCGTGCCGAAAGCAGGCGGCAATCGTTGCGCAGGCGGACCGCCGCGACGGCCAACTGCTCGATCTGCTTGACTGCGCGGCGGCCGACATCCAGGGCTGGAAGCAGTGAGGCGCGGCGACTTCGTCACCGTTGCCCTCCAGGGCGATTTCGCCAAACCGAGACCCGCACTGGTTGTGCAGGCCAACCAGTTCGATCGCCTGGCGACGCTGACGGTGTTGCCCGTGACGAGCACGATCGTCAATGCACCTTTGCTGCGTATTACCGTGGAGCCCAACGAACGCAACCGGCTTGCCCGTCGCTCGCAGGTGATGATCGACAAAGTCATCACCGTCAGGCGCGACAAGGTCGGCGCCGCTTTCGGCTCCGCGGACGACGACTTGATGCTCGCCGTCAACCGTGCCCTGCTCGTGTTTCTGGGTATCGCGTAGCGTCATACGGTAACGGGACGGGCATCGACATTCCCGTTGTAGCGCGCCGTCACTCGTCCAAGCGGCGCTGCGCAAGTCGGCGCGGGTCGCGGCGATGATGAAAGCACGCAACGACCACGATCCCATCCGCCTCGACGCCGTAGAAGATTCCATACGGAAATCTCCGCAGCAACACGCGGCGCAAGTCGCCTTCGACCTGTCGATATCGGGTGGGCTCACGGGCGGCCGATGCAATAGCCGCATCGACGGCCCGCGCGAATTCGCTTCCGAGCCCGGGCACGCGCTCGTCGTACCAGCGACAGGCTTCTCGCACTTCGGCGAGGGCCTCGGGGCGGATCAGAACCTTCAAGCGTCCGGACCCAGGAGCCCGCTCCGAACGTCTTGCCACGCGATGGCGCTTGACGGACCTTCACGGTGTGCCTGCCAGCGGCGGCGCAGCTCGGCGCGTTGGGCTTCGCTCAAGGGGATCGCGTCGGCTGCTTCGGCGGCGATACTGTCCCAAAGATCTTCGACGAGCTGGAGTTTCTCGGTGATCGACAGCTTGGCGAGTTCGGCAGGAATGGCGGACATGGTCAATCTCCACAGCGACCCTCGGTACCTTACTACGAGGCGGGGACTTGCGACTCCAGTTTCTTGGCCCGGGAACGCGCCACCGGCAACCGCCACCGCTTCGGCCGGAACACCCGCGCGCGCGGGTCGAACGCTTCGCGCACCGCGTCGGCGAACAGATTCGCCGCCAGCACCAGCGCCAGCATGAAGACGAAGGCCGAGGCCAGGTTCCACCACACGCCGGGGTCGCGTGCCATTTCCGAACGCGCCAGATTGATCATCGAGCCGAAGCTCGACGAGGTCGGATCGACGCCGACGCCGACGTACGACAGCACCGCCTCGTACAGCACGAGCGCGGAAAAATCGAGCACGACGACGATCAGCACCAAGTGCATGACGTTGGGCAGCACGTGCCGCGCCATGATGCGCGCGTCGGACACGCCGAACGCACGCGCCGCCTGCACATAGTCAAGCTCGACGATCTTCAGCGTTTCTGCGCGCAGCAGGCGGGCGAGTGTGGCCCAGCCGGTGACGCCGAGGACGATGCACAGCAGGAACAGCCGGAACTCGGCGCGCTCCAGCCCGGTTTCGAACCATTGCGGGTTGTTGTCGATCCACACCTGGATCAGCAGCACCAGCGCGGCGATCAGCAGCACCGGCGGAATCGACGACAGCACCGTGTACAGGTACTGGATCAGATCGTCGACCCAGCCCTTGAAGTAGCCGGCGAGGATGCCAAGGGCGACCGCCAGCGGCAGCGTGGCCACCGTGGACAGCGTGCCGATCACGACCGCGGTGCGAATGCTTTTCAGCGCCTGCAGCAGCACGTCGTTGCCGGTGCGGTCGGTGCCGAACGGGTGATACCACGGCCACAGCGCCGCGATCCAGCCAACGGCGAGCGCCAGCAGCGTCAGCGTGATCAGGATCGCGCGCCACGGCACTTCCGTGTGCCCGCGCGCGATCTCCCGCCACGATGCCGCCCAGGTCTGGCCGCGGCTGCGCGCGCGCAGCGCCACCAGCAGCGCGGCCAGCGCCACGGCAGCGAGCGCGCCGCCTGCCAGCCCGCGCGCGGACTTCGCGACCAGATCCGGCACCCATTCGGTCGCCGGGTCTTGCAGATGCGCGCCGCCAAAAGCCAAGCGCGGAAACTCGCGCTCTTCCCTGCCGTCGACGATCAGCGTTTCCTTCTGAAAGGACCGATACGCCAGCGGCGCCGAGTAGGTGCGCTCGCGCGCTTCGATCGCGTGCGCGAGCAGACCGTCCAGCACCGAATATGTGCGCGTCGCGTAGGCCGGCGCGGCGTCGGCCGCCGCGCCGGGCGCGGGCGGCAGCCGCGGCCGGTAGTGAATCGAATCCAGCAATGCGACCGCCAGAAACGCGGCGAGTACGACGGCAGAACTCGTCGCCGCCGCGTCGCGCGCGACATGGCGCCAGGTCGCACGCAGGTTTGCGTTGCCGCGCACGCGCCAGGCGTAAAACACGCCCGCCGCCACGAACAGCCACACGGCGAGGTCGGTCCAGATGAAGACGAACTTGGGCATTCGGTCTTACTGCGCTGCGTTGGCTACACCCTCTTTGTCACTGCGAGTCGTCGTTCCGAGCCGCAGGCGACGAATCTCCACCGGTCGTAAAGCCGAGATCCCTCGTCGCTTCGCTTCTCGGGATGACATGGGCCCTGTCATTCCGAGCCGATTCTTTCTTGCCATTCCGAGCCGTCCCGTTCTTGTCATTCCGAGCCG
>JBBIQI010000013.1:0-4501 GCA_037442465.1 Burkholderiales bacterium | reverse complement strand
CATTCCGAGCCGTCCCGTTCTTGTCATTCCGAGCCGCAGGCGAGGAATCTCGGCCGCTCGCGAAGCCGAGATCTCTCGTGTTGCTAGGGATGACGACCCGCCGTGGGATGACAAACCGCCACTCACCGCCATTCCTCGCTCAGGTCTTTCCAATTCGGGTTCATGCTCTCGATCAAGGCGACTTTCCTGTCCCGGCGCCAGCCCTTGATCTGCTTCTCGCGTTCGATCGCAGCCATCGCGTTCGCCGTCTCCTCGAAGTGCACCAGCCGCGTCACGTTGTACCGATCCGTGAAGCCCGGCACCGCGTGACTCTTGTGCTCCCACACGCGCCGCTGGAGATCGTTCGTGACGCCGACATAGAGCACGCGCGATCGGCTGGCCATGATGTAGACGTGGTAAGGCACCGTCGGGCCGCGTTAGACACTCGCGGCTTGCGAGCGACGCTGCGCCCGTCGAGCCGCCGAGATCCCTCGCTTCGCTCGGGATGACAACCGATGGGGCATTCCGAGCCCCGGCCTCGTGCTAAAGCGCGGAAACTCGGCCCCTTGTGAAACCGAAATCCCTCCCCTCGGCTTCGCTCGGGCCAGGCTCTGCTTCGGTCGGGATGACAACCATTCGGTCATTCCGAGCCGATCCTTTGTTGTCATTCCGAGCCGAAGGCGAGGAATCTCATGCTCTCGCACGGGCACGATGCCCCATTCTTTGAGCTCGCGCAGCATGACCGCACCCTCACCCCGTCAGCCGCACGCGCGGGTCGACCCACGTGTAGGCGATGTCGGTCGCGAGGTACGCGCTGATGTACAGCAGCGAGCCCAGAAACACCATCGCGTGCACGATCGCGAAGTCCTGCGCGTTGATGGCTTCGATCGTGTAGCTGCCGAGCCCCGGGATGCCGAAGAACGACTCGAACACCAGCGAACCCAGGAACGCGTACGGCAGCAGCGCGCCGACGTGCGTCAGGATCGGCAGCCAGGCGTTGCGCAGCACGTGGCGGAACAGCACCGCGGATTCCGCCAAGCCCTTGGCGCGCGCGGTGCGCACGTAGTCCTTGCCGATCTCCTCCAGCAGCATGGCGCGGAACAGCCGTGCCTCGGAGCCGAGCTGATAGACGATGCCGACCAGCACCGGCAGCAGCAGGAACTTCGCCAGATCGAGCCCCGGCGCGAAACCCGAGATCGGCACGACGCGCAGCATCTTGCCGAAGAACCACTGCGCCATGATGATGTAAAACAGGCTCGAGATCGACATCAGCAGCACGCACGCCACGGTGCCCCAGAAGTCGAGGTAGCTGGTGCGGAAGAACACCAGCAGCAGCGAAAACGCGATGCTGACCATCACCGTCAGCGCCAGCATCGGCAGCATCAGTGCGAGACTGGGGCCGATGCGGTTGCCGATCTCGTGCGCGATGTCGCGCCCGGCATCGCTGGCGCCGAAGTTCAGCGTGAACAGCCGCAGCGAGCGGTCGTAAAAGATCGTCTGACGGATCTTGTCGAATCCGGCGGCCGCGCCGTTGAACCACAGCGGCTTGTCATAGCCGCGCTCGGCTTTCCATTTGGCGATCGCTTCGGCGGTGACGCGCTTGCCGCCGATGTTCAACCGCGCGATGTTGTCCGGCGAGTTGATGGCGAAGAACAGCGTGAAGGTGAGCAGGTTCACGCCGGCAAGGATCAGCACCGCGTACGCCAGCCGGCGCAGGATGTAGGCGCCCATTTATGCGTTCCGCCGCAACGCGTTGTCATCCCGAGCGCGTTGCGCGAGGAATCTCGACCGCATCGCGGCTGGAGATTCCTCGCCCGCGCTGGCGGGCTCGGAATGACGCTGATCACCAGCCACGGTTGTCTCTCTACTCGGCGCCGGCGGCCGCCAAGGTGCGCGCCGCGGTTTCGCGCTCGCGTCGGCGCCAAACCACAAAGGCCGGCACGATCGCGGCCACCAGCGCGAGCACGATCGCCGCTACCGGCCAGACGATCGGCTTGTTCCACTCGGCGATCTTCTGTGCCCGCAGCGCGGGATCGAGCCGGTAATAAAGCAGCAGGTCCTTGACCAGGTTGGTGGGCTTCGTGTTGTAAAGCCACTGGTGGTACGCGCCGGCCGCGTACGGGTTGTAGCCGAAACTCCACGGCGCATCTTCCTGCAGGATCGCCACCATGCGGTCGATCACGCGCTGCTTTTCCGGGCCGTCGTCGAGCAGCTTCAGTTTCTCGAACAGGCGGTCGTATTCGTCGTTCTGGTAGTTGGCGACGTTCTCGCCGTTGCCGCCGGTCAGCGCCTTCGAGTTCGGACCGTAAAGAAGGAACAGGAAGTTCTCGGCGTCCGGATAGTCGGCCAGCCAGCCCCAGAAAAAGATCTGCAACGAACCCTTGTCGGCCTTGTCCTGGAAGCGGTTGTAGTCGGTCGCGCGCACCTCCAGTTGCACGCCGAGTTTCGCGAACTGCTTGACCATCCAGTCGACTTCGGCCTTGATCTCGGGCGTGAGCACGCGTTGGTAGTCGTAGTTGAGCACCAGCGGTTTGCCGGTCACCGCGTCGCGCCCGTCCGGGTAGCCCGCTTCGGCGAGCAGCCTTTTCGCGACTTCGAGCGGCTTGCGCACCGGTTTTCCGTCCACGATGTCGTACACGACCCGGTTCACACCTTCGGGGCCGCCGCGCCAACCGAACACGCCGGGCGGCACCGGACTCATCGCCGGCACGCCGCTCGCCTTGGTCTCGAAGATCTTGACGTATTCCTCCCAGTCGATCGCGATCGACAGCGCCTGCCGCAGCTTGCGGTTACGGACTTGCTGCTCCGGGGTCTTGCCCTTGCCGACCACCGGGTCGAGCCAGTTGAAGCCCAGATACCAGTTCGAGATGTCGATCGTCTTCGGCAGCTTAATGCCGCGCTCTTCGAACAGCCGCGCAACGTCCGGCGAGTCGCGCGCGTCGATCGCGTACTCGATGCCGTACTCGAAGCGGTACGTTTCCGGCACGTCGTAGAAGCCCTGCAGGAACTTCGACTTCAGCGGGATCTTCTCCTTCTCGATCGAATACACGATGCGGTCGATGAACGGCATCGGCTTGCCGCAGTCGGCGAGCAGCCCCGCGGCTTGGTCCTCGGGCTCGCCTTCGCACGGATACGGTTCGCCGCGGAAGTTCGGATTGCGCTCGAGCACGTGGCGGCGGTTTTCCTCGTACACGGTCATCATGTACGGGCCCGTTCCGACCGGCCAGGTGTTGAGCGTCAGGTTTTTCTCCGCCATGCCCGGCTGCGCGTAGAACGCGTCGGCCTCCCACGGCACCGGCGCGAAGAACGGCATCACCAGCCAGTAGCGAAACTGCGGATACTTGCCCTTGATGCGGATACGCAGTGTGTGATCGTCGAGCGCCTGCGCTCCGGGGAAATCGTATTTGCGGAAGTCCAGGAACGGCAGGTCGCGGTCGGTGGGCGCGATGCCTGCGCGCAATTCCTTGTCGATTTTTTCGATCCGTTCGCCGTATTCCTTCAACCCGACGATGTACTCGCTCATCAACGAAAACGACGGACTCTTGATGCGCGTGGTGGCCAGCCGCCGGATCGCGTACACGTAGTCGTGCGCTGTCAGCTCGCGCGTGCCGGTGAGCGGAAAGTCCGCGATCTTGTATTTGTCCGCCGTGTCCTTTCGCGTGAGCCGGTGGTACACATAGTTGCCGGCGGCGTCCTTGGCGAACGCCGGGTGCGGCGCGAACAGGATCCCCTTCTTGATGCGGATGTCGTAGACGCTTTCGGCGATCGCTTCGCCGGGCGCATCGGCCGGCAGCTCGCGGCCGTTGCCGTCGATGTAACGCGGTCGCGGCACCGCCTCGGCCGTGCGCGGCGCCAGTTCGTAGGGCCGCTTCAGGTAGTGGAACCGCAGCAGCGGCTCGTAGATATGGAACGTGAACGGCGTCTCGTCGTTGCTGTACGAGGCGGTCGGGTCCAGATAGCGCGGCGAACGCTCCTGAAAGGCAGCGAAAAGCGTGTTGGTCCGCTCGGCGCCGCTCGGGTGCGGGCTGTTGGTCACGCCGCTGCAAGCGGCGAGCGCCAGTGCTACGGTGGCAACGAGCCCATGCCACCGCGGGGATCCGTTCCGATCAAGCCGCATCGTCGTCGGTGCGTCCACCCTCGTGAGGCGGCACACGTCTCCTCGTTCTTCGCCCTTGCGCGACGCGCGGATTGTACGGGCTGGCCGGCGTCGATTGGGGTGACGCAAAGCCGAACCCCAACAGGCCGAACCGAGTCGGGGGTTCGCTTTCCCCGTCCGCTCGCCGCGCGCTCGCTTCATCCGTCGTGCACCATGCTTGCCGCGCAGCCGTTCGCGCGGGCACGCCGCACCCGATACCCGCCGTGGAACGCGTGCGGCGCTTGCTCGCGCAGGTGCCCGCCCCGTCATCCCGAGCAGCGCGAGGGATCTCGGCGTTGCAAGCGGCTGAGATTCCTCGCCTTCGGCTCGGAATGACGAGGCTGGGCGCCGCGCGGACTGACGAGGCTGGGCGCGGTTCGGAGTGAC
>JBBIQI010000012.1:0-33200 GCA_037442465.1 Burkholderiales bacterium | reverse complement strand
CCCCAACACCGGCGCGCGCCACGGACGCCCCGCGGGGCGCGCGGCCCCGGGGGGTTGGGCGGCCGTGGGCCCGGGGGGGGGGGGGCCGCCCGGCGGCGCCAGCGGCTCGCCCGCTAGCAGCGACAACGCGCGGGCGTCGTCGCGCCCCAGCACGCAAACGGCCGCCGCCGTCTTGCGCTCGCCGAGGACCCGCACCGCCGCGTCGGTGGCGCTGGCCCCGGCGAGGGCCGCCTTGTTGACCAGCAACAGGCTGGCCGCGTCGATCTGCCGTTGATACAGGGGATCGTTGCGCAAGCGATTGTGCGCGGCGGCGTCGACGAGGCAGGGCGCGCCCAGGACCTGGAAGCCTTCGGCGTGCAGCGCCTCCAGCAGCGGCCAGGGATCGGCCAGCCCGGAGCCTTCGACGATCAGCAGCTCCGGTGCGAACTCCGTGCGGATTCGGTGCAGGGTCTCCAGCAACCGCCCGCCGGCAGCGCAGCAGAAGCAGCCACCTTCGACCTCGATTACAGGGAGCCCCGCGCGCTGGAGCAGCGGCCCATCGAAGCCGACGTCGCCGAAGTCGTTGACCAGTACCGCGAAACGGCGAGCGGCTGCCAGGTGCGGCACCAGCCGCTCGCGGATGTAGGTCGTCTTACCAGCACCGAGAAAACCGGTGACCAGCAGCGCCTCGGGCACGGCCGCCCGCGCGTCCATGGCCTGTGTCGGCATGTCCGGCTAGCCGAGGTGCGGATTGACGACGCGCTCGAACACGCCGTAGGGACGGTTCAGCACCATGGCCTGCGCCTCGCCCGAGGGCGCGGTCTTGATCCGGCGCGTGATCGCGAAGCTGTGCATGTCGACGACGACGACCTCGTCGGCCTTGCGGTTGTTGATGTACGCCTTGGCCGAATCGGGCGTGAACGCGACGTGACCCATGTGCCCGCCGCCGCCGGCATTGATCGTGGCCACGAGTCTTAGCGAGGAAAGTTCCAGCACCGGCACGACGCTGTCGTTGTACTGCGTGATCAGCGCGTAGCGGCCGTCGGGCGACAGGTATGCGTGCCCAAGCCCGCGCGCAGGCGCGGCGACGGTCGTCAGCTTCCTGCGATCGGCGCGCGCGTACACCTCAAGCGTGACGCCTTCCAGCGCCGCCCCGCTGCCGCGGTTGACGACGAGGAAGCGTTCGCCGTCATTGGTGAAGTTGCCGTGGTGGCCTTCGATGAACGCCTCGTTGAACGACTCGCGGTCGTGCCGCGACAGGCTGATCGGCGCCGACGCCCGCGGGGCCGCCGGGTTGGACGCGTCGAGCACCACGATCTGCGGCCGGCTGTTGACGGTCTTCGGCTCGTTGGCCTCGATCGTGACCCACAGCTCGCGCTTGTACCAGTCGAAGTAATGCGGGTTGCCGGTGGTGGCGACGCTGGACGCGATTGCCAGCCGGTCGCGGTCGATCAGCACGATTTGATTGTCCGCGTAGTTGCCGATCGCGTACACCTTGCCGTCCGGCGACCAGGCGCCGTGCATCGAGAAGTCGCCGCTGTGACCGGTGTTCTTGACCGGCAGCTCCACGGTGCCGACGACGCGTGCGGCGGTGGGGTCGATGAACGCGATGCGGATTCGGTTGGCATCCATCCCGGAATGATTAACGGCAATCAATTTGCCGTCGGGCGACAGAACGGGATGTTTGGGACGGTTGCCGGTCTCGATGCCGCCCAGCTTGGTCATAGCGCGCGCGTCGATGACGGTCACCGTGCGCTGCCCCGGCGCATTGTTGCCGACGAACAGGCGCGCGCCGTCGGCGCTGAGGCACGCGAGCGTGCCGCCGCGCCCGCCGGTTTCGATCGTGCGCACGACCTCGTCGGACTTGGGGTCGATCACCGCGACCTTGCCGTCGCCGCGCAGTGCGAACACATACGCGGGTGCGGCCCCGGCGGCGGCGCTTTGCGCTTCTGCCAGCGGCGCCGCACCAGCGGCCACGGCTGAGAACCCGGCGAGTTTGAGAATCGCCCGGCGCGAGCCGAGATCGATTGTGGCCTGCTGCTGTGGCATAGATCCCCCCTTTGGTCCCCCTTTGCGGCAAGTCTGGCAACCGGCCGCGCGCGTCCGCAATACGCCAAAAGGGGGGTGCCTCGGTCAGCGGCTTAAGCGGTCTTGCCTGCGATCGCGAAACGCGATCGCGCTGGCGTTGTCCGGATGCAGCCCGGTCTTGTCGGCGTAGTACGCGCGCAACCGAGCGAGGTCACGCTCGACGTCGCCGCTCATCCGCACGAACTCGCGCACGCCGATCGCGCGCCGCGCGTAGTCGATGTAGGCCAGCCCGACCGGCAGGTCCAGGCGCAACGCCAGGTGATAAAAGCCCGAGCGCAGATGGTCCTGGCGTCTGCGCGTGCCTTCCGGCGACAGCCCGAGCCAGCACCAGTCCTCCGCTCGCATCAGGTCTGCGAGCGCGCCGACCGCTCCGCTCGCTTGATGGCGATCGACCGGGCGTCCGCCCCAGGCGCGCAGCAGCCGTCCCAGCGTCGCACCGGTGAGGCCGCGAAACAGGCTTTCCTTGCCGACCCAGCGGATCGGCAGCGCGACCGTCCACTTGGCGAGCAGGCCGATCACGAAGTCCCAGTTCGACGTGTGCGGATACACGATCAAAATGCCCTTTGGCCCTGGCAGCCCGTCGAACTCGACGCGCCAGCCGAACGCGGCGAGCAGCGCGCGCGCCAGCCGCGACCGCATCAGTGCTTGCCGGTGCTGCCGAAGCCGCCGGCGCCGCGCGCGCTCGCCGCGAACTCCTCGACGACGTTGAGCCGCACCTGCACGACCGGCACGACGACCAACTGCGCGATGCGCTCGAGCGGCTGGATCGTGAACGGCTCGCGCCCGCGGTTCCAGCACGACACCATGATCTGACCCTGGTAATCGGAGTCGATCAGTCCGACCAGGTTGCCCAGCACGATGCCGTGCTTGTGCCCGAGTCCGGAGCGCGGCAACACGAGGGCCGCGTAGCCCGGATCGTCGAGGTGGATCGCGATCCCCGTGGGTACGAGCTGAGCGTCCCCGGGTGTCAACGCGAGCGGCGCATCGATGCAGGCGCGCAGATCGAGCCCCGCGGCGCCGGCGGTTGCGTAGTGCGGCAGTTGGTCGCGCAGACGCGCGTCGAGCAGCTTGACGTCGAGTTTCATCATTGGTTGGACTTGGGTTTCGCGGATGCCGCGGCGAGGGCGTCCTGCGGTCGCGGCGCGGACCGTGCGCGCACCGCTGCCATGAGTTGCCTGACCGGCCTCCACAACAGGACCACGGCAACGGCGAGTGCGACGATGCCGCCGTCGCCGAGCAGCGCGTTGGCCAGCGAGAGTGCGCCGACGATCAGCATCAAGAGCGAGCCGGTCGACAGCGGCAGCGCGGCGCGCGAGGCGCGCAGCCGTTGCACCGGCGCGCCCGCCGCCTCACGCGACAGCGGTTGCGCTGTCGCGTGAGGCGCACCGGCAGGCGGCGCGGAATGCGCCGCTTGCGGTCGACCCATGGCGGCCAACTGGCGACGCTCGAGGTCCTCGAGGTAGGCGACGAAGTCGCCGTTCGGCGGCTCGCCCGGCGCGCGGCCTTCGCGGTCGGAGTTCATCCGCCGAGGCGCGCCGCGATTTCGGCCACGATGCGGCGCGCCTGCGTGAGCTTGTCGGCGCGCGCCAGCGTCGTGACGCCCCGCGCGTCGACCAGGTGCAGCTCGTTGTCATCGGCGCCGAAGGCATCCTGCGCGCGGTTGGCGACGATCAGCGGCACGTTCTTGGCCTTGAGCTTGGCCTGCGCGTACTCGATGACGTGGTCGCTTTCGGCAGCGAAGCCGACGCAATACGGCGGCGACGGCAGCGCGGCGACCGCGGCCAGGATGTCGGGGTTCGGCTCGAAGGCGAGCTGCGGCGGCCCCGCGCCCTTCTTCAGCTTGGTCGCGCTCGGCGCCTTGACGCGCCAGTCGGCCACCGCGGCCACGGCGATGAACACGTGCGCGTGATCGACGTACGCCATCACGTCGTCGTACATCTCCTGCGCGGTGCGCACATCGAGCCGGCGCACGCCGCGCGGCGTGGGCAGCGCCGTGGGGCCGGCGACCAGCGTGACCTTGGCGCCGGCCTCGCGTGCGGCGCGCGCGATCGCAAAACCCATCTTGCCCGACGACAGGTTGGTGATCCCGCGCACCGGGTCGATCGGCTCGAAGGTGGGGCCGGCGGTGATCAGCACGCGCTTGTCCTGCAGCGGTTTCGGCTGGAAGAACGCGATCAAGTCCTCCAGCAGCTCGTGCGGCTCGAGCATGCGGCCGGCACCGACTTCGCCGCAGGCCTGCTCGCCGCTGGCGGGGCCGAGCACGTGGGCGCCGTCGGCGCGGATCTGCTGCACGTTGCGTTGTGTGACGGCGTTGCCCCACATCTCGACGTTCATCGCGGGCGCCACGAGAAGCGGGCACGCGCGCGCCACTGCCAGCGTGGACAACAGGTCGTCGGCCAGCCCATGCGCGAGCTTGGCGATGAAGTCGGCCGAGGCCGGCGCCACGACGATCGCGTCCGCGTCGCGCGACAGATCGATGTGCGGCATCGCGTTGGCGACCGTTGCGCCGTCGGCGCCCCAGGCGTCGGTGAATACCGGGCGCCCGGACAGCGCCTGCATCGTCGTTGCGGTAACGAACTGCTGCGCCGCGCGCGTCATCACGACCGTCACCTGCGCGCCCTCCTCCTGCGCACGGCGCACGAGCTCGCAGACCTTGTACGCGGCGATGCCGCCGGTCATGCCCAGCACGATTCGCTTGCCTTGCAGTTGCATGTTCGCTCCCGCTCGCCCCATTCGGCCCTCGCGCACAACGCCTCGACCGCCGTGGCGGCGCAGCGCCGCTATCTTCCCGCGCCTGACACCGTTGCGGAAGGGTGTCTTCGCGGCGCTGCTCTCATTGGGCTGCTACCGCGACTTCCGCACGCGCAGCAACTCGTCGAGTATCAGCAGCGCCGCCCCGCAAACGATCGCGCTGTCGGCGATGTTGAACGCCGGCCAGTGCCAGCCGCGCCAGTGAAAGTCGAGGAAGTCGATCACGTGGCCGTGCAGCAGCCGATCGATCACGTTGCCGATCGCACCGCCGAGAATCAGCGCGAGCGCTGCCGCGAAGAGCTTTTGCGTGCCGTGGCGCGCGAGCAGATACAGAATGAACAGCGACGCCCCGACGCCGACCGCGACGAGGAAGTTGTGCTGCCAGCCGGACGCGGTAGCCAGAAAAGAGAACGCGGCTCCCTTGTTGTACGTCAGAACGAGGTTGAAGAAGCCCGTGACCGCCCGTACGTCGCCGTAGCTGAAGGTCTTCTCGATCGCGAATTTGCTCGCCTGATCGGCCGCGATCACGACAACCGCGACGACCAGCCAAGGCCAGAGCTTCTGCCACCACGACTTTGAGCTGCCCCACGCCATCTACGCCGCCACCCGCGGCTCGCCCGCGCCAAACAGGTTCGCCACGCAACGCCCGCACAGCGTCGGATGCTCGCGGTGGCTGCCGACGTCGGCGCGCCAGTGCCAGCACCGCTCGCACTTGGCGTGCGGGCTCGGCGTCACCGCGATCGACTCGGCATCGGGAGAGCCCGCGGCGTGCAGCGTCGCGCGGCTGACGATCAGCACGAATTTCAGATCGTCGCCCAGCGTAGCGAGTTGCGCGTGCCGTTCGCCGTACAGCGTCAGGTCGACTTCAGCCTGCAGCGACGAGCCGATCTTGCCCGCTTCGCGCAGTGCTTCGATGCGCTTGAGCACGTCGCTGCGCACCGCGCGCATCTGCGCCCACTTGGCGAGCAGCGCCTCGTGCCCCGGCACCGGCGGCAGCTCGTGATAGACGCTCGCGAAGATCGTGCCGCCCGCGCGCTCGCGCTCGGCCGGCGCGAACACCGCGTAGGCCTCCTCGGCGGTGAAGCTCAGGAACGGCGCCATCAGCCGCAGCAGGCTCGCGGTGATGTGCCACAGCGCGGTCTGCGCCGAGCGGCGCGCGCGCGAATCGGGCGCGGTCGTGTACAGGCGGTCCTTCAGGATGTCCAGATAGAACGCGCCCAGGTCTTCCGAGCAGAACGTCTGCAGCTTGGCCACGACCGGGTGGAACTCGTAGCGCTCGTAGCAGGCCAGCGCCTCGGCCTGCATCTGCGCCGTCAGCGCGAGCGCGTATCGGTCGATCTCCAGCAGTTCGGGCACCGGCACCGCGTGCCTGGTGATGTCGAAGTCGCTGGTGTTGGCGAGCAGAAAGCGCAGCGTGTTGCGGATGCGGCGGTAGCTCTCGACGACGCGCTTCAGGATCTCGTCGCCGATCGATAGTTCGCCGGAGTAGTCGGTCGAGGCGACCCACAGGCGGATGATCTCGGCGCCGAGCTTGTCGCTGACCTCTTGCGGGCGGATCACGTTGCCGAGCGACTTGCTCATCTTGCGGCCCTGTGGGTCGACCGTGAAGCCGTGCGTCAGCAGCCCCTTGTAGGGTGCACGGCCGTCCAGCGCGGCACCCGTCAGCAGCGACGAGTGAAACCAGCCACGATGCTGGTCCGAGCCTTCCAGGTACAGATCGGCCGGATACGCGAGGTCGTCCGCGTGCGAGCCGCGCATCACGGTGCGGTGCGTCGTTCCGGAATCGAACCAGACGTCGAGGATGTCGTTGCTCTTGTCGTACTGCGCCGCCTCCTCGGGCGGCAGGAAGTCCTCGACCTGCGCCTTGGACCAGGCCTCCACACCGCCGGCCTCGACCTTGCGCGCCGCCGCTTCGAGCAGCTCGAGCGTCCTGGGATGCAGCTCGCCCGTTTCCTTGTGCAGGAAAAACGGCAGCGGTACGCCCCAATTGCGCTGGCGCGAGATGCACCAGTCGGGCCGGTTGGCGATCATGCCGTGCAGCCGCGCCTTGCCCCAGTGCGGGAAGAACGCGGTTGCCTCGATCGCGCGCAGCGCGGTCTCGCGTAGCGTCTCGCCGACGGTCTCGCGCTGCATGACTCCGCGCGTATCCGCGGTCGGCCCGTCCATCCGCACGAACCACTGCGACGTGGCCCGGTAAACGAGCGGAGTCTTGTGGCGCCAGCAGTGCATGTAGCTGTGGGTGTCGGTCGACGCGTGCAGCAGGTGGCCCGCCACGCGCAGGCTGTCCACGATCTTCGGGTTCGCATCCCAGATCTTCATGCCGCCGAACAGCGGCAGATCGGCCGCATAGACGCCGTCGCCCTGCACGGGATTCAGGATCTCGTCGTTGCTCATGCCGTAGGCCTTGCACGAGTCGAAGTCCTCGATGCCGTACGCGGGTGCGGAGTGCACGACGCCGGTGCCTGCGCTCGACTCGACATAGGTGCCCAGATAGACGGGGGAGAAGCGCTGGTAACCCGCGTGCAACTTCGCCAGCGGATGCACGAAGCGCACGCGTTCGAGCGCCGCCCCCGGCGCCTCGCCGACGATGCGGCCCTTCAACCCGTAGCGCTGCAGGCAGGACTCGACCAGCGCGCGCGCGAGAATCAGCAAGCGATCGCCGCAGTCGACCAGCGCGTACACGAACTCCGGATGGAAGTTCAGCGCCTGGTTGGCCGGGATCGTCCACGGCGTGGTGGTCCAGATCGACGTGAAGGCCGGTTTGCCGAGTGCGGCCAGCCCGAACGCCGCGGCGACCTTCGCTTCGTCTTCGGCCGCGAGCGGAAACGCGACGTCCACCACGGGTGTCTTTTTGTCGATGTATTCGACCTCGGCCTCGGCGAGCGCCGAACTGCAGTCGAAGCACCAGTTCACCGGCTTCAGCCCGCGGTAGACGAAGCCGCGCTCGATCATGCGACCGAGCGCGCGGATCTCGTCGGCCTCGGTCTTGAAATTCATCGTCTTGTAGGGGTTGTCCCAGTCGCCGAGCACGCCGAGCCGCTTGAAGTCCTTCATCTGCAGCGCGATCTGCTCGGCGGCGAACGCCCGCGCGCGCGCCTGCACCTCGGCGCGCGGCAGGTGCTTGCCGTACTGCTTCTCGATGTGCACCTCGATCGGCATGCCGTGGCAGTCCCAGCCCGGCACGTAGACCCCGTCGAAGCCCGCGAGGATCTTCGACTTGTTGACCATGTCCTTCAGGATCTTGTTGACCGCCGTGCCGAGGTGGATCTCGCCGTTGGCGTACGGCGGCCCGTCGTGCAGAACGAACTTCGGCGCACCCTTGCGCGCGGCGCGGATCGCCCGGTACACCTTGCGCTCGTCCCAGTCCTTGACCCATTGCGGTTCGCGCCGGGGCAAGTCGCCGCGCATCGGAAACGATGTGTCGGGCAGATTCAGCGGATACTTCTTGTTGTCGCCGGATTCGGCCATGGCTCGGTCCCCTCGGACTCTTCGAGTCAGGTAATTAGCGTTCGGACTACGGCGCCAGCGCGCCGTTGAACAGATCGCGTGCACGCTGCGCGTCGCGCGCGATCGCTGCGGTCAGCTCGTCGAGCGTGCCGTACTTTTCCTCGTCGCGCAGCTTCGCAAGGAACTCGACCTGCACCAGCTTGCCGTACACCTGCTGCGCGAAGTCAAACAGGTGCACCTCGAGCAGCCAGCGCCCCGTGTCGTCGACGGTCGGCCGCAAGCCGACGCTGGCCACACCGGGCCAGGCACGCGCGTCGATGCCGTGCACCTTGACGGCGTAGACGCCGTGTACGGCCGGGCGCTTGTGTGCGATGCGCAGGTTCAGCGTCGGAAAACCGATCGTGCGGCCGAGCTTGGCGCCATGCAGCACGCGCCCGCTGATCGCGTAAGGGCGGCCAAGCAATTGCTGCGCGCGGGCCAGATCGCCCGCTTCGAGCGCGGCGCGCACGGCCGAACTGGACACGCGCTCGCTGCCGTCGCACACGGTCGGCAACTGCTCGACGACGTAGCCGCCGGCCGCGGCGCGTGCACGCAGCAGCGCCAGATCGCCGGCGCGGCGCGCGCCGAAGCGAAAGTCGTCGCCGACCATCAGCCAGCGCACCTGGCAGCCGGCGACCAGCACGTCGTCGATGAACTGTTCGGCCGTCAGCGACGCAAAGCGGCGGTTGAAGTGCTCGATGTAGACGCGCTCGATGCCCGCTTCGCGCAGTGCCTCGAGCTTGTCGCGGATGTTGGCCACGCGTGCCGGCGCCTGCGCGGGCGTGAAAAATTCGCGCGGATGCGGCTCGAAGGTCATCACCGCCGCCACCAGCCCGCGCGCGCGCGCGGCGTCGACCACGCGCGCGAGCAGTGCCGCGTGGCCGCGATGTACGCCATCGAAGTTGCCGATCGTCAGCGCGCAGGGCAGGCGATCGTCGGCATGCGGCACGCCGCGATAGACCTTCATCGAAGCCGGTTCATGCGATGCAACGGAAGCGGCGGATTATACGGTCCGCCCTGGCGAAGGCCTTGATTTTTCGCGGCTTTCGAAGGCGATCGGGCACTGCCGTGCGTAGAATCCGGCCACCGATGAGAAACATCGTTTGCCTGATCTCGGGGCGCGGCAGCAACCTCGAAGCGATCCTGCGCACCGCGCGCGACGAACGCTGGGACAGTGCGAGCGGCGCACGCGTCGCGGCCGTCGTCAGCAACCGCGCGCAGGCGCCGGGGCTGGCGATCGCGCACGCGTTCGGCGTGCCGGTGCAGGTCATCGAGCACGGGCGCTTCGCGTCGCGCGAGGCGTTCGACGTCGCGCTGGCTGACGCGATCGACGCGTACGCGCCGGCGCTCGTCGTGCTCGCCGGCTTCATGCGCGTGCTGACCACGCAGTTCGTCGAGCGCTATGAAGGCCGGCTGATCAACGTCCACCCATCGCTGCTGCCGATGTTTCCGGGGCTGGCGACGCACCGCAAGGCGCTGGCTGCCGGCGTGCGCGTGCACGGCGCGACCGTGCATTTCGTTTCCAACGACGTCGATGCCGGCGCGATCATCGCGCAGGCCGCCGTGCCCGTACGGCCCGACGACACCGAAGAGGTGCTGGCGGCGCGCGTGCTGGCGCAGGAGCACCGCCTGCTGCCGCGCTGCGTGCGCTGGGTCGTCGAGGGCCGTGTGCGGCTGGCGCGCGGGCGCGCGGTCGTCGACGGCGTCGATCCCGAAGAACTGGCGCTGTTCGCGAGATGAACGCGCAGCGAATCACCGCGCTCGTGGTCGATCACCTGTCCGCGTTGTTGGCGCAGGTGCTGCGCTTCGACGGGCCGGCCGACGCGGTGATGTCGCGTTACTTCAAGCAGCATCCGCGGCTCGGCAGCCGCGACCGCAGCCTGATCGCCGAGGGCGTCTTTCACGCGCTGCGCCGCTACGCGAGCCTGAAGTGGATGCTGCAGCCGGCGCAGCCGGCGCGCGCGCCGCGGTTGGCCGCGCTGGTGACGCTGGCGCGGCAACACGGGATCGCCGCACTGGATGCCCGCGCGCTGAAGGGCGACGAACGCGCGGTGCGCCACGCGCTTGCGCTCGATGCATCGACCGCGCCGTGCGCGGTCCACGCCGAGGTGCCGCTGTGGCTGTTCCAGCGGATCACCGCGCAGTATCACGACGCCGAGCCGCTGCTCGCGGCCCTGATCGAGCCGGCGCCGCTCGATCTGCGCGTCAACACGCTGAAGGCGAGCCGCGACCAGGTGCTCGCCGAGCTGCGTAGCGCCACTGACCAGCACGCGCCGTTGCGGGCCGAACCGACCCCTTATTCGCCGGACGGCATCCGTCTGTTCGACAAGCCGGCGCTGACGCGCTGGCCGCTTTACCGAAACGGGCTCGTCGAGGTGCAGGACGAGGGCAGTCAGCTCGTCGCGCGGCTTCTCGCGCCGAAGCGCGGCGCGATGGTCGTCGATTTCTGCGCCGGCGCCGGCGGCAAGACGCTCGCGCTCGGCAGCCTGATGAAATCGACCGGACGCATCTACGCGTTCGATATCCACGCGAGACGGCTCGCCGGGCTCGGCCCGCGACTCAAGCGCAGCGGCCTGTCCAACGTGCATCCGGCCGCGATCGCCAGCGAAAACGACGTGCGCGTAAAACGGCTCGCGGGCAAGATCGATCGCGTGCTGGTCGATGCGCCGTGCTCCGGCAGCGGCACGCTCAGGCGCAATCCGGACCTGAAGTGGCGCTTCGACGAGAACGAACTGGCGCGCGTCAGTGCCGTGCAGGCGAACGTGCTGCGCGCGGCCGCGCGCCTGGTCAAACCGGGCGGACGCCTCGTGTATGCGACCTGTTCGCTGCTCGCGACCGAGAACCAGGAGCTCGTCGAAGGCTTTCTCGTCGAACAGCCCCAATTCGCCGTCGTTCCCGCAGCGGAAGTCCTGCAGGCGCAGGGCATCGCGCTCGACCACGCGGAGCGCTTCGCGCCGTGGTTCGTGATGCTGCCGCATCTGCACGCCACCGACGGGTTCTTCGCCGCCGTGCTGGAGCGCTGCCGGTGAAGGACTCGCTGCTCGAGGAACTGCTGCAGGCGCTTGCCGAAGGCTTGGCGCGACCGCAGCACTTCTGGACGCTGGTCGTGATCGTCGTGGCCGTGGCCGGCGGCTGGCTCGCGTCAAGGCTGGTGCGCTGGCGAGTGGAGGCGCGGCTGGCGGCGGCGACCGGGCGCAGCGGCGCGGCGGTCGACGCGCTGCGCTTTTCGATCGCGGGCTTTCGCCGGCTCGCTTTCCCGGCCGCCGCGATGTTGCTGCTCGGCGCGGGCGAGGCGGTGCTGCGCGCCGCGGGGGTGCTGGGCCGGGCGGCCGACGCGCGGCTGCTGCGGCTGGCGTTGACGCTGCTCGCGGCGATGGCGCTGATCCGCCTGCTCGTGTACGTGCTGCAGCGGGTGTTCTCGAACCTGTCGTTCATCGCGGCGTCCGAACGGGTGATCGCGGGCGCGATCTGGCTGGTCGTTGCGTTGCACGTGACCGGCATGCTCGGCGACGTCGTCGATTGGCTCGACGCGACCAAGATCCCGATCGGCGCGGCACGGGTGTCGCTGTGGGTCGTGACGATGGGCGCGCTGTCGCTGCTGGTGACGCTGCTGGCCGCGCTGTGGCTCGGCTCGGCGTTGGAGTCGCGGCTGATGCGCGCGCCGCAGCTCGAGCCCAACCTGCGGGTGGCGGCCTCGCGCGCGTTGAAGGCGCTGCTGCTGCTGGTCGCGGTACTGCTCGGCCTGTCGATGGTGGGCATCGATTTGACCGTGCTGTCGGTGTTCGGCGGCGCGCTCGGCGTCGGGCTCGGACTCGGTCTGCAGCGAGTCGCCAGCAACTATGTCTCGGGTTTCATCATCCTGCTGGACAAGTCGCTGCGCATCGGCGACCTGATCAGCGTCGACAAGTACACGGGGATCGTCACGCAGATCAACACGCGCTACTCGGTGATCCGCGCGCTCGACGGCACCGAGGCGATCGTGCCGAACGAAATGCTCGTTTCCGAGCCGGTGACGAACCAGAGCTACAGCGACCGCAAGGTGCTGATCCGCTGCAACGTGCAGGTGAGCTATGCGAGCGACGTGGACCGCGCGCTTGGGCTGCTGCGGCAGGCAGCGCGTGTCAGCCCGCGCGTGCTGGCCGACCCGGCGCCGGCAGCGGTGCTGGCCGACTTCGGCGCCGACGGCATGAACCTGGCGCTGCTGTTCTGGATCGCCGACCCGGAAAACGGCCGTCTGGGGGTGACCTCCGAGGTCAACCGCGAGATCCTGCGGCTGTTCCGCGAAAACGGCATCGAGATTCCGTTCCCCCAACGCGACGTGCGCGTCGTGCAGATGCCCGGGGGCGCTGACCGAAACGCCTGAGGGGCCGGGATCGCCGCCGATTTGCGGGCACCGCGCCGCCGCGGCGCGCAGGTACAATGCACCGCGTTCGTTCTCATCCATGCGAATGCCGCCCCGAAGCAGGGCGCACCACATTCCGGAGAAAGCATGTACTTGTTCGAATTCCTCGACGGGGGACTGTTCGGCCTCAACGGGTGGCAGCTCGTGCTTGCCACGCTGGCGCTGACCCACGTCACGATCGCCTCGGTCACGATTTTTCTGCACCGTTCGCAGGCGCACCGCGGCCTCGATCTGCACCCGATCGCGAGCCACTTCTTCCGCCTGTGGCTGTGGCTGACCACCGGCATGCAGACCAAGGAGTGGGTCGCGATCCACCGCAAGCATCACGCCAAGTGCGAAACCGAGGACGATCCGCACAGCCCGCAGACGCGCGGCTTGAAGACGGTGCTGTGGCGGGGCGCCGAGCTGTACATGGCGGAGGCGAAGAACCGGGAGACGCTGGCGCGCTACGGCCACGGCACGCCGAACGACTGGCTCGAGCGCAACGTCTATTCGCGCTTCACCTGGCAGGGCGTCGGCATCATGCTGGGAATCGACCTCGTGCTGTTCGGCGCCGCCGGCATCGCCGTGTGGGCGGTGCAAATGGCGTGGATTCCGTTCTTTGCCGCCGGTGTGATCAACGGGTTGGGTCACTTCTGGGGTTACCGCAACTACGACTCGCCGGACGCCAGCACCAACATCTCGCCGTGGGGCATCTTGATCGGCGGCGAGGAACTGCATAACAACCACCACACGTTCCCGACCTCGGCCAAGCTTTCGTCGAAGTGGTTCGAGTTCGACCTCGGCTGGCTGTACATCCGCATCCTCGCGGCGCTCGGGTTGGCCCGCGTGCTTCGCGTCGCCCCGGTGCCGAAGGTCGCTACGCCGAATCCGCGGATCGACCTGGAGACGCTGCAGGCGGTGATCAATAACCGCTACGACCTGCTTGCACGTTATGCGCGCGATCTGCGCCGCGCATACGCGGAGGAACTGCGCAAGATGCGGCTGTCGGCGTCCGAGCGCGACCGCTTTGCCGCGGTCAAGCGCTGGCTGCGCATGAGCGACGTGGCCGCGCTGCCCGAGCCCCAGCGCCAGACCTTGAGCGAGGCGCTGGCGCACAGCCGCGTGCTGAAGACGCTGGTGGACATGCGCGCGGAGCTGAAGGCGATCTGGGAGCGCTCGAGCGCGTCGCGCGACCAGATGCTCGCGCACCTACAGGACTGGATCGCGCGTGCCGAAGCGAGCGGCATCCGCGCGCTGCAGAACGTCGCGCTGCGCATCCGCAGCTACGCTCCGGTCGCGACCTGAAGCGGTAGCGCGTAGCAACAAAAAGCCCGGCGCGATGCCGGGCTTTTTGTTGGGCGATCCGCCGCGGCAGTCGCGCGTCGCTACTTCAGCTTCGTTTCCTTGTACTTGACGTGCCTGCGCGCCACCGGATCGAACTTGCTGAGCTCCAGCTTTTCCGGCGTCGTGCGCTTGTTCTTGGTGGTCGTGTAAAAGTGGCCGGTACCGGCCGTCGATTCGAGCTTGATTTTTTCGCGGGCGCCTTTGGCCATGGCGTGTGCTCCTCGCTGCTCAGACTTCACCGCGTGCGCGCAGATCGGCCAGCACGGCGTCGATGCCGAGCTTGTCGATCGTGCGCAGCGCCGCATTGGTCACCCGCAAACGGATCCAGCGGTTCTCGCTTTCGACCCAGAAGCGCCGGTGCTGCAGATTCGGCAGAAAACGGCGCTTGGTCTTGTTGTTTGCGTGCGAGACGTGATGGCCGACCATCGGCGCCTTGCCGGTGACTTGACATACGCGTGCCATCGCAGACTCCTGTACGTGAATGGTGCCGGCCGCGGCCGGACGATGAGAAGCGGTGGATTGTAGAAGAAAACGGCGCGTGCCGCCAAGCTGCGCGGCACCCGATCCGCGTTCAGAGCAGCCCGCGTTCGGCAAAGGACACGCTCGCTGCACCGGCGACGATGATGTGGTCGAGCACGCGCACGTCGATCAACTCGAGCGCGCTTTTCAGCGTCCGCGTCAGCAGTTCATCGGCACGGCTGGGCTCGGCCGCGCCGGAAGGATGGTTGTGCGCGAAGATCACCGCGCCGGCGTTGTGGCGCAGGGCCTGCTTGACGACTTCCCGCGGATACACGCTCGTCTGTGTGAGCGTGCCCCGAAACAGCTCGTCCTGCGCGATCAGCCGATGCTGGGCGTCGAGGAACAGGGCCACGAATACCTCGTGCTGCAGGTGGGCCAGTGACAATCGCAGATACTCGCGCACCGTGCCCGGCGAGTTCAGCAGCTTCTCGCGTTTGACCTCTTCGTGCAGTGCGCGGCGTGCCAGTTCCAGCACCGCCTGCAACTGCGCGTACTTCGCCGGTCCGAAGCCGGCCAGCTTTTCGACCTCCGCGCGCGGCGCCGCGATCAGTCCGTTCAGTCCGCCGAAGCGTTCGAGCGCGCCGCGCGCAAGGTCCAGCACGCTGGAGCCCGCGACCCCCGTGCGCAGGAACACCGCCAGCAGCTCCGCCTCGGTGAGCGCCTTGGGGCCGTGCGCGAGCAGACGTTCGCGCGGTCGTTCCGACTCGGGCCAATCCTTGATCGCCATCCGCATCCCCTTGGCTAGAATCGAACCGAAGGAGGCTTCGCCAACGTGTCGCCCGAATCCCCGCCCAGAACGGTTGCCGCCGGATCGCACGTCACGCTGCATTATCGCCTGGCGCTGACCGCCGATGGCGTGGAGCGCGAAGTCGTCAGCACGTTCGGCGCGAAGCCGGCCACCGTACAGGTCGGTGCCGGGCAGTTCGCGCCGCCGCTCGAGGTTTGCCTGCTGGGTCTGGCGGAGGGCGCGCAGGCGACCTTCGATCTGCCGACGGACGCTTTCGGGGCGCGCAATCCCGCGCTGGTGCAGGTGCTGTCGCGCGCGACGTTCGATGCCAATGCCGTGAGCGCGGACGCCCTTGCGCCGGGCGAGGTCGTCGAGTTCTACGCCCCCGGGGGCGGGCGCTTCGCCGGCGTGCTCAAAGAACACGACGAAGGTCGCGTCGTCGTCGACTTCAACCATCCGCTCGCCGGGCGGCCGCTGCGCTTTTCGGTGCACGTGATCGGAGTGCTGTAAATGGAAGTCCTGCTGGCCGAGCCGCGCGGGTTCTGCGCGGGTGTCGATCGCGCGATCGAGATCGTGGAGCGCGCGCTCGCGCTCCACGGTGCGCCGATCTACGTGAAGCACGAGATCGTGCACAACACCTACGTCGTGTCCGACCTGCGCGCCAAGGGGGCGGTTTTCGTCGAGGATCTCGCCGCGATTCCGCCGGGCTCGATCGTGGTGTTTTCCGCGCACGGCGTGTCCAAGGCGGTTCAGCGCGAGGCGCAGGCGCGTGGCCTGCGCGTATTCGACGCCACCTGCCCGCTCGTGACCAAGGTCCACGTCGAAGTCGCGAAGATGCGCGCGCAGGGGCGCGAAATCGTGATGATCGGCCACGTCGGCCACCCGGAGGTCGAGGGCACGATGGGACAGTCCGACGATGGCATGTACCTGGTGGAGACGGTTGCGGACGTCGAGCGGCTCGCGGTGCGCGACCCCGATCGGCTCGCCTACGTGACGCAGACGACCCTTTCGGTGGACGACGCGGCGGCCATCGTGGCGGCGCTGAAGCGGCGCTTCCCGCATATCGCCGAGCCGAAGAAGGCCGACATTTGCTACGCGACGCAGAATCGTCAGGACGCGGTGAAGCTGATGGCGCCACAAGTCGACGTCGTGATCGTCATCGGCAGTCCGACCAGTTCCAACTCCAACCGCCTGCGCGAGGTCGCGGAGCGCTTCGGCGTTCCGGCCTATCTGGTCGACGCTGCCGCCGACATCGACCCGGCCTGGGTCGAAGGCCGCGCGCGGGTCGGCGTCACGGCCGGTGCCTCGGCACCTGAAGTCCTGGTTCAGCAGACGCTCAAGCGGCTCAAGGACTTGGGCGCGCGCAGCGTGCGGACACTGCAAGGCGCGGCGGAGAACGTCACGTTCCCGCTGCCGAAGGGGCTTGGCGCGGCGGCCAACGAACGCGTCATCCCCGTGCGCACTCTGTCCATTGATTGATTGACCCCCGAACCCAGCAGCATGACAACGAGGAGACCGCGATGAGCAAGGGTTTGGCAGTTTTGGCGATCGCACTGGCAATCGGCATCGGCGGCGTCGCCCGTGCACAGCCGATCGAGCTGGAGGGCGTGAAGTTCGAGCCGACTGCGCAGGTCGGCGGCCAGACGCTGCAGCTCAATGGCGCGGGTGTCCGCACCCGCGTGATCTTCAAGGTCTACGTCGCCGGACTCTATGTGCCGCAGAAATCGAACGACGCCGACACGCTGCTTGCACAGAAAGGACCGCGTCGCGTCGCGATCCAAATGCTGCGCAACGTCGACGCCGACACCTTCGCGACCGCGCTCGTCGACGGCTTGAAGGCCAATCACACCGAGCAGCAACTGGCGGCATTCAAGGCGCAGTCTGATGCGCTGACGGCGACTCTAAAGGCGATCGGCGAGGCGAAAAAGGGCGACGCGATCTTCTTCGAGTTCACGCCGGAGGCCGGAACACGCATCGTCGTCAACGGCCAGCCGCGCGGCAATCCGATCGCCGGTGAGGATTTCTTCACGGCCGTGCTGCGGATTTGGCTCGGCCATCGTCCTGCCGACGCGGACCTGAAGAAAGGGATGCTCGGCGGCTGACGGCGCACGCTGGTCACTGATGCGGCGGGCGGGCACGGACCGGAGCCGAGTCGCAGGCGGCACGGACCCGCTGATCGACACGTTCGTCGATGCGCTCTGGCTTGAGGACGGCCTGGCGGCCAACTCGCTCGCGGCTTATCGGCGCGACCTGCAGGCGCTGTCGGCCTGGCTCGCCGGACGCAACGGCGCGTTGTTGACGGCGGGCGAAGTCGATCTGTCCTCGTTTCTCGCCGCGCAGCACGCGACCACGCGCGCGTCGACGGCGAACCGACGGCTTGCGAGCTTCCGCCGCTTCTATCGCTGGGCCCTGCGCGAAGGGCGTATCGGCGCGGACCCGACGCTGCGGCTGGCCAACGCCAAGCGCCCGGCGCGTTTCCCGAAGTCGATCAGCGAGGCGCAGATCGAGGCCTTGCTGGCCGCGCCCGACGTGGAGACTTCGCTCGGGCTGCGCGACCGTGCCATGCTCGAGCTGCTGTACGCCACCGGGCTGCGCGTGTCCGAACTGGTAACGCTGCGGCTGAACGAGCTGTCGCTCGCCGATGGCCTCGTGCGCGTGCTCGGCAAGGGTGGCAAGGAGCGCATCGTTCCGCTTGGCGAGGAGGCGCGCCGCTGGGTCGGGCGCTATCTGGAGCGCGCGCGCGGTGCGCTGCTGCGAGGCGCGACGGCGGACGCGGTGTTCGTGACGCGACGCGCACAGCCGATGACGCGCCAGATGTTCTGGCGCTTGATCAAGCGCTACGCGCTGCGCGCGGGCATCGACGCGCCGCTGTCGCCGCACGGCCTGCGGCATGCCTTCGCCACGCATCTGCTGAACCACGGTGCCGACCTGCGCGCCGTGCAGATGATGCTGGGCCACGCCGACATCTCGACGACGCAGATCTACACGCACGTCGCGCGCGAGCGGCTCAAGGCGCTGCACGCGCAGCACCACCCGCGCGGCTGACCGCCCGTGGCGCCGCTACACTGCGCCGCCATGGCGAAGCAGCCGCACGTTGCCGAAACCCCCGCCACCCAGTGGCTCAAGCGCCACGGCGTCGGCTTCACCGAACACGTATACGAGTACGTCGAGCACGGTGGCACGGCTGAGTCGGCGCGCGCACTCGGCGTGCCCGAGCACGAGATCGTCAAGACGCTGGTCATGGAGGACGAAGCTGGCAAGCCGCTGATCGTGCTGATGCACGGCGACCGCAAGGTGTCGACCAAGAACCTGGCGCGCCAGATCGGTCGCAAGCGCATCGAGCCCTGCGCAGCCGACGTCGCCCAGCGCCACACCGGGTATCAGGTCGGTGGCACGTCGCCTTTCGGCACCCGCAAGGCGCTGCCCGTGTTCGTCGAACGCAGCGTGCTCGCGCTGCCGCGCATCCTGATCAATGGCGGGCGGCGCGGCTATCTCGTCGGCATCGACCCGGCGGTGCTGACCGCCGCGCTTGGCGCGACGGCCGTCGACTGCGCACTGCCCGACTAGGAGGAGGCATGGACTGGATCGCTGACCTCGTCGCTGCCGCGTGCGGCTACCTGCTCGGTTCGATTTCGTTTGCAGTCGTCGTCAGCCGCTTGATGGGGCTGGCCGATCCGCGCTCGTACGGATCGAAGAACCCGGGGGCGACCAATGTCCTGCGCAGCGGCAGCAAGGTGGCAGCCGCGCTGACGCTCATCGGCGATGCGGCCAAAGGGGCGGTCGCCGTGTGGCTGGCGGGGCGCTACGGCGCGCCGTTCGGCGTCGATGAGTTCGGCGTCGCGCTGACGGGGTTCGCCGCTTTCGTCGGCCATCTGTACCCGCTGTTCTTCCGCTTCCGAGGCGGCAAGGGGGTGGCCACCTTTCTCGGCGTCGTGCTCGCCCTCAACCCGTGGCTTGGGTTGACCGCGTGCGTCGTCTGGCTGCTGATTGCGGCGTTCTTCCGCTACTCGTCTTTGGCGTCGATCGTGGCGGCGGCGCTGACGCCGTTGTTTCACGCTTTCGCGTCCGGCTTCGATGCGCTGCTGGTCGCGCTTGCGGCAATGAGCGTATTGCTGGTGTTCAGACACAAGCAGAACATCGCCAATCTGATGGCCGGCAAGGAGCGCAAGATCGGCGGAAAAGCGAGTGCTGCGCCCGGCGCGCGGCACTGAGAAGCTGTGACGATCCCGTCGCGAGCGGGCCGCTGGCTGGGCGCACGCAACCGCAGGGCCGAGACGTATCCAGCGGATCGGCGAGGCCCAAGAAGGCGGCAGCCTTTCAGCGCAGGCCAACGTGCGCGCAGCGCACGCCAAGCCCGTCGCTGGCGGGCGGCCGCAGCCAACACCGCGCAACGACGCCGGCGGACCGCGCAGCAGAGCGGTTCACAGCTTCTGAGACGGCATGACGAGACTTCGCCTGGCCGGCCCGTTGGTGACCGGCTCAGGCAGTCGAACGCTGCCGCACGGCGCGTCGATCGACGCGCCACGTCAACACGTTCGGTGCGCGCGCCGCGGCGCAGCCGACATGAGGCGAAGTCGCCGCGCAAAGGCGCGAGACTGCGTCGCGCGGCGGATCGACTCATGACCTCGGCGCTCGCGCGCCGAGCGGCCAGCGCGGCCGCACGCTGAAGGCGGCGCTGCGCGAGCCGGCACCCGCCTGCAACCTGGCCCATCCGGTCAGCGCGATCATCGCACCGTTGTCGGTGCACAAGTCCGCCGGAGGAAAGTACAGCCGTACGCCGCGCCGCCCGGCGTCGGCCCGCAGACGTTCGCGCAGTTGCGCGTTGGCGCCGACGCCGCCGGCGACCACCAGCGTATCCAGGCCGGTGCGATCGAGCGCTGCCATTGCCTTGGTCGCGAGCACGTCGACCGCGGCGGCGACGAAGGCGCGGGCGATGTCGGCGCGCACCTGCTCGCACAGGTTGCCGGCGTGTCGCACCGCGGTCAGCACCGCCGTCTTCAGCCCGCTGAAGCTGAAATTCAGGTCGCCGCTGTTGAGCATCGGCCGCGGCAGGTGATACGCGCCTTCGACGCCGAACTCGGCGAGACGCGAAACCGCCGGCCCACCCGGGTAACCGAGGCCGAGCAGCTGCGCGGTCTTGTCGAACGCTTCGCCGGCCGCATCGTCGAGCGTTTCGCCGAGCAGTTCGTAATCGCCGACGCCGCCGACCCGCATCAGCTGTGTGTGCCCGCCCGAGACCAGCAGCGCGACGAACGGAAAGCTCGGCGCAGGCCGGGCCAGCAGCGGCGACAGCAGGTGTCCTTCCAGATGGTGGACACCGACCACGGGCCGTCCGAGCGCGTAGCCGAGCGCGTGCGCCAGCCCGGCCCCGACCAGCAGCGCGCCGGCCAGGCCAGGCCCCTCGGTGACGGCGATCGCGTCGATGTCCGAACGCGAACGTGCGGCCGCGGCCAAGACGTCTTCCAGTAGCGGCAGCACGCGGCGGATGTGGTCGCGCGAGGCCAGCTCGGGCACCACGCCGCCGTACGCGCGATGCATGTCGACCTGCGAGTGCACACGGTGCGCCAGCAGGCCGGCGTCGCTGTCGTACAGCGCCAGACCGGTCTCGTCGCACGAGGTTTCGATGCCGAGGATCAGCATGGGCGGCGAGTCTAAGCTGCGGTGGGCATCTGCCGCCGCGGGCTTGCCGACGCCGCCAGTGCCTGGCGCCCGGGGGCGATGCGGCTTTGCGCCGTGCTGCGAGTGCGGGTAAACTGCGCGCCTTTCCGCCGGCACCGTCAGGAATTTCATGCCCACGATTCGCGTCAAGGAAAACGAGCCCTTCGAAGTCGCCTTGCGTCGCTTCAAGCGCACGATCGAAAAAAGCGGTCTGCTTACCGAGCTGCGCGCGCGCGAGTTCTACGAGAAGCCGACCGCCGAGCGCAAGCGCAAGAAGTCGGCGGCGATCAAGCGCCATTTCAAGCGCCTGCGCAGCCAGATGCTGCCGAAAAAGCTGTACTAGCCTCGGATTCCTGCCGGCACTCTGACAGCGCGCCTTCGGGCGCGCTTTCGCTTCCATGAGTCTGAAAGACCGCATCAACGAAGACATGAAATCGGCGCTGCGCGCCAGGGATGCGGCGCGTCTGTCGGCCATCCGCATGCTGCTGGCGGCGATCAAGCAAAAGGAAGTCGACGAGCGCATCGTTGCCGATGACGCGGCGGTCACCGCCATCGTCGAGAAGCTGATCAAGCAGCGACGCGACTCGATCGAGCAGTTTGCCAAGGCCGGTCGCGCCGATCTCGTGGACAAGGAAAAGGCCGAACTGGACCTGCTTGCCGGCTACTTGCCGCAGCCGCTGTCCGAGGCGGAGCTCGCCGCCGCGGTCGACAGCGCGATCGCCGAGGCCGGTGCGAGCGGCCCGCAGGCGATGGGCAAGGTCATGGGCCTGCTCAAGCCGCGCATCGTCGGCCGCGCCGACATGGGCAAGGTCTCGGCGCTCGTCAAACGCAAGCTCGGCGGCTGATCCGCGCTGCGCGGGCGCGGATAATGCGTCCGTGATTCCCCAGGGCTTCATCCAGGATCTTCTCGCACGCGTCGACATCGTCGACCTGATCGGTCGCTACGTCGCGCTGAAAAAGGCCGGTCAGAACTACGTCGGCCTGTGTCCTTTCCACGGCGAAAAGACCCCCTCGTTCACCGTCAGTCCTTCCAAGCAGTTCTTCCACTGCTTCGGCTGCGGCGCGCACGGCAGCGCCATCGGCTTTCTGATGGACCACCGCGGTCTCGCCTATGTCGAGGCGATCCGCGAACTGGCACAGCAGGTCGGCATGCAGGTGCCCGAAGACGGCACGCGCGATCACGACGGCGCAACGCGCAGCCGCGGGCTGACCGAAGTACTGCAGCGCGCCTGCGACTACTACCGCCGCAAGCTCAGGGACACGCCTGCCGCGATCGAATATCTGAAGCGGCGCGGACTCACCGGGCAGACCGCGGCGCGCTTCGCGCTCGGCTACTCGCCCGATGCGTGGCAGCCGCTGCGGGAGGCGTTCGACAGCTACGAGGATCCGAAGCTCGTCGAAGCGGGCCTGGTGATCGTCGGCGACGAGGGCAGGCGCTACGACCGCTTTCGCGGCCGCGTGATGTTCCCGATCCGCAACCGACGCGGTGCGGTGATTGGCTTCGGGGCGCGCGTGCTCGATGGCAACGAGCCGAAGTACCTCAATTCGCCCGAGACGCCCGTGTTCCACAAGGGGCAGGAGCTCTACGGCCTGTTCGAGGCGCAGGAGGCGATCCGGCGGCGCCAGCGAGTCATCGTCTGCGAAGGTTACATGGACGTGATCCAGCTCGCGCAGGCGGGCTTCGAGGAGTGCGTCGCCGCGCTGGGCACCGCGATCACCGCCCAGCACGTCGGTTTGCTGCTGCGCCTGACCGATCAGGTGATCTTCGCGTTCGACGGCGACGCCGCCGGTCGCAAGGCGGCGCGGCGCGCACTCGAGGCCACGCTGCCCGTGATCGCCGACACTAAACGTGCGAACTTCGTGTTGCTGCCGGAAGGTGAGGACCCGGACAGCCTGATCCGCTCCGGCGGCGCCGCTGCATTCGAGGACCAGCTCGCAAGCGCGCTGCCGCTGTCACGCTGGTTCGTCGACAGCCTTGCCGAGGGCAAGGATCTCGAACGGGCCGAGGACCGGGCTGCGCTCGTTGCGCTGGCCAAGCCGCTACTGGCGTCGATGCCGCCGGCGGCGCTGCGCATGCAGTTGGTCCGCGAACTGGCCGACGCCGCCAGAGCGCCGGCGGCCGACCTCGAGTCGCTGTTCGGCCTGAAGCCATGGCGACGGTTGCCCGAAGTCCGGCGACCGGCTGCTCCGGCACGAAGCGGTGCCGAAGTCGAGGATCTAAAGGCCCGCATCCTGCAGCACTTGCTGGCCTTTCCCGAGCTGGCGCGCGAGTTCAACGCACAGATCGCCGCCGAGTTCGCCGGCGCCGAGCATCCCGTCGATCGCCAGATCGCGGAGATCTGGCGCACGGCGACGCTGGTCGGCAGCACGAGCCAAGGGGCGCTACTCGAGGCCTTGGCCGACAGCGAGTTCGCGGACACTTATCGCGCGATTTCGCGGCGCGACCTGCTACTCGAAGGCGACGCGTCGGCGGCGCGGGAAGACCTGCGCGCCGGGTTTGCGACGCTCGAGTTGCGGCGGGTGGAGGACGAACTGGCCCTGCTGGTGCGCGAGCCGCTGACAGCGGAGTCCAGGGAGCGCATTCGCGAACTCTCCGAGCGGCGGGTGCGTCTGAAGGAGGTGCCGCGCCGCGCTGGGGCGACCTGACCGCGCGAACCGGTCGCAAGGGGCTGAATTTCCTGGATTTTCCGAGTTGCTCTGCTAGAATGCGCGGTTTGTTGAGCCGCCGTGAACGGTTCCGGGCGAGCGCCGTCTGAGCGTTGCCCCGAGGTACCGCTTGAAATCCGCCGATCTGATCAGCGTACTTGGCCGACTGGCTGTCTTACCTGCGCGGGAGCCGGGCGGACGTCTCCTGTCGGTGCGGCGCGACCGGGGGCGCGCACCGTTCGCGTACGCGCGCGAAGTTCGGCGCCGATCGAGTCGTGGCGCGGCAGGTCCTCGGTGGCGGCTGTGCGGGCAATTGCGCAAGCGATGTGCGCCCCCATTTACCCGTGCAAGTGCACGCGCGCAGTCGGGGCCGAACGTTCGCGACCGCCCCGGCTGGACGACATCCGGTGAACGGCACGAGTGGCGGCGGCTTGACCGGTCAACGAGTAAACGGCGACGTACACAGGTGAATCGATGGTAACGAAAAAGTCGGGAGCATCCGGCAAGTCGGCGGTGACGAAGCTCGCCAAGGGTAGACCTGCGTCGGGTCGCGCCGAGAAGCGCTCTCAAGGCAAGTCCGAAGCGAAGAAGGTCGAATTGAAAAAAGCGCAAACCAAGGCGGCGCTGATCGAACGCATGGCCGCCAAGAAGGGCAGCGGAGACGAACCGAGGGCCAAGGACGCGAAACCCGTTGCCCCGGCGCCAGGCGCCAAGGGGCGCGCGGCCGTGACGGCACCCGTCGCCAAGGGGCGGCCCGGCCGCAAACCCAAGCAAGGCGACGAGCCGGTCGGCGGCGACGGCGGTGTGGACGCGGTGCCCGAGGCCGGCGACGACGTCGTCGACCCGAGCGTGCAGATTGTCGAGAAGTTGAGCGCCAAGCAGCGCGCCAAGGATCGCCGCGCGAAAGAAAAGGCGCTGAAAGAGGCGCTCGAGCGCAGCTATCACGGCACCGAAGAAGACCTCGAGGCCCGCCGCAACAAGCTGAAGGCGCTGATCAAGCTCGGCAAGGAGCGCGGCTTCCTTACGTATTCCGAGATCAACGACCACCTGCCGGACAACCTGGTCGACGCGGAGGCGATCGACTCGATCATCAGCACGTTCGGCGACATGGGCATTCAGGTCTTCGACCAGGCGCCCGACGCCGAGACGCTGCTGATGAACGAAAACGTCCCGGCGGCCACCACCGACGAGGACGCGGAGGAAGAGGCGGAAGCGGCGCTGTCGACGGTCGACGCCGAGTTTGGCCGCACCACCGATCCGGTGCGCATGTATATGCGCGAGATGGGCTCGGTGGAGCTGCTCACCCGCGAAGGCGAAATCGAGATCGCCAAGCGCATCGAGGACGGCTTGAAGCACATGGTGATGGCGATCTCGGCGTGTCCGACGACGATTGCCCAGATCCTGGAGCACGCCGAGAAGATCCGCACCGGCGAGCTGCCGATCGACGAGGTCGTCGACGGTCTGGTCGACCCGGCCGCCGAGGACTTCCCGAGCGCACGCGGCGGCGCGTCGTCCGGCGACGACGAAGAGGACGAGACCGAAGAGAACACCGATATCGGTGCCTCCGGCATGACGGCCGCGCAGCTCGAGGAGCTGAAGGCGCGCGCGCTGGAGAAGTTCGACCACGTCGCGAAGCTGTTCGAGAAGATGCGCGTGGCCTTCGAGAAGGAGGGCTACAAGTCGCCCGGCTACGTCAAGGCGCAGCACAAGATCCAAGAGGAGCTGATGACGCTGCGCTTCACGGCCAAGATGGTCGAGCGCCTGTGCGACACGCTGCGCGCGCAGGTCGAGGAGGTGCGCAGCCTGGAGAAGCAGATCTACGAGATCATGGTCAACAAGTGCGGCATGCCGCGGCCGCACTTCCTCAAGCATTTCCCCGGTGCGGAGACCAACACGCGCTGGGTCACGCGCGAGGCCGAAGGCGGCCATCCGTATTCCGAGGTGCTCAAGCGCAACCTGCCGGCCGTGCATGAGCTGCAGGGCAAGTTAAGTGACCTGCAGAAGCGCGTCGTGCTGCCGCTGAAGGATCTGCGCGAGGTGTACAAGCAGATGGCCACCGGCGAGGCCAAGGCGCGCAAGGCCAAGCGCGAGATGACCGAGGCCAACCTGCGGCTGGTGATCTCGATCGCCAAGAAGTACACCAACCGCGGATTGCAGTTCCTGGATCTGATCCAGGAGGGCAACATCGGCCTGATGAAGGCGGTCGACAAGTTCGAATACCGCCGCGGCTACAAGTTCTCGACTTACGCGACCTGGTGGATCCGGCAGGCGATCACGCGCTCGATCGCCGATCAGGCGCGCACGATCCGCATTCCGGTGCACATGATCGAGACGATCAACAAGATGAACCGGATCAGCCGCCAGATCCTGCAGGAGACCGGGCAGGAGCCGGATCCGGCCACGCTGGCGCAAAAGATGGAGATGCCCGAGGACAAGATCCGCAAGATCCTGAAGATCGCCAAGGAGCCGATCAGCATGGAAACGCCGATCGGCGACGACGACGATTCTCATCTCGGCGACTTCATCGAGGACACGTCGACGGTTGCACCGGTCGACGCCGCCCAGTACAACAGCCTGGCCGATGTCACGAAGGACGTGCTCGACTCGCTGACGCCGCGCGAAGCCAAGGTGCTGCGCATGCGCTTCGGCATCGAGATGTCGACCGACCATACGCTGGAAGAGGTCGGCAAGCAATTCGACGTCACGCGCGAGCGCATCCGCCAGATCGAAGCGAAGGCGCTGCGCAAGCTGCGCCATCCGAGCCGCAGCGACAAGCTGAAGAGCTTTTTGGAGTAAGGAGTGGTCGGGCCCCAGGATCGAATACGATGCTCGCCGAATGGGCCGTTAGCTCAGTCGGTTAGAGCAGGGGACTCATAATCCCTTGGTCGTTGGTTCGAATCCAACACGGCCCACCAGAGTAGCGCTTGTCCGACTATCACGACTTCGACCATTTTGGCCTTGACCCGCTGATCGTCGCGGCGGTCAAGGAGATGGGCTACACGACGCCCACGCCGATCCAGAGCAAGGCCATTCCGGTCGTGCTCAAGGGCCGAGACGTGATGGGCGCGGCACAGACGGGCACCGGCAAGACGGCCGGGTTCGGCCTGCCGCTGCTGCAGCGGCTGCTGCCGCACGCCAACACCAGCGTGTCGCCGGCGCGTCACCCGGTGCGCGCGCTGGTGCTGGCGCCGACGCGCGAACTCGCCGAGCAGGTCGCCGACAACCTTAAGAAGTACGCGTCGAAGACCGCGTTGCGCGTCACCTGCGTCTATGGCGGCGTGGACATGGACCCGCAGACCGAGGCGCTGCGGCGCGGCTGCGAGGTGGTCGTGGCCACCCCGGGGCGGCTGCTCGACCACATCCAGCAGCGGAACACCTCGCTTGCGCAGGTGCAGATCGTCGTGCTCGATGAAGCCGACCGGATGCTCGACATGGGGTTCCTGCCGGACATCTCGCGCATCCTGAACCTGCTGCCGCGCGAGCGGCAAAGCCTGATGTTCTCGGCCACGTTCTCCGACGAGATCAAGAAGCTGGCCGCCAACTTCCTGCGCGATCCAGTCCTGATCGAGGTGGCCCGCCGCAACGCCACCGCCGAGCTGATCGCGCAGGAGGTCATCAAGGTGCACGAGTCGGAGAAGACCGACGCGCTGCTGACGCTGCTGCGCACGCGCGGTCCCGACGGCGGGCCGATGAAGCAGGTCCTCGTGTTCGTCAACGCCAAGATCGAATGCCGGCGGCTGGCACGCCAGCTGCAGAAGGCGGGCGTGAATGCCGACGCGATCCACGGCGACAAGACCCAGGACGAGCGCATGAAGGCGCTGGAAGGGTTCAAGCGCGGCGACATCGAGGTGCTGGTGGCCACCGACGTCGCAGCCCGCGGGTTGGACATCGTCGAGCTGCCGGCGGTGATCAACTACGACGTGCCGTTCAATCCCGAGGACTACGTGCACCGCATCGGCCGCACCGGGCGCGCCGGCGCCAAGGGGTTGGCGATCATGCTGATGACCGGCGCCGACGAGCGCGGCGTGCAGGCGATCGAGCGGCTGACCAAGCAGAAGTTCGACATTCGCCCGCTCGACGTACAGCGCCCGCCGCGGCGTAGCCGCGCAGAGCGCGGCGCGGACCGCCACCGCCAGGCCGGCCGCGCCGCGCGCGAGCAGACTGCGGCGGCGGTCGACGATTTTTTCACCAAGCCGTACGAGCCGGCCTCGGTCGAAGGCGACGCAGCCAAAGACGAGACGGCTGCCGAGGCGCAGCTGCGCCCGCGCAAGCCAGCTAAAGTGGCTGCACTGCTGGGCGGTAGCAAGCGCTGACGGCGGATCGCGACAGCGGGCCGGGTTGAGGTAAGTGGCCGCCCCTGAGGCGGCGCGCACAGGGCCGCGGAGTTCGCTCTCGTTTGCCCGCCAGCTCGCGTGCTACGAGCTCTTCGCCAGCGCCTGCTCCAGGTCCCACAGGATGTCGTCGATCGACTCGATGCCGATCGACAGCCGCACCATCTCCGGCAGCACGCCGGCGGCGCGTTGCTCCTGCTCGGAAAGCTGCCGATGCGTGGTGGACGCCGGGTGGATCACGAGCGACTTGGCGTCGCCGATATTGGCCAGGTGCGACAGGAACTGCAGGCTGTCGATGAACTTCTCGCCGGCGGCGGCGCCGCCCTTGATACCGAACGTCATCACGCTGGATGCCCCCGGTTCGCCGTCGATCGCGCGCAGATACTTCTTCGCCAGCGCGTAATAGGGGCTCGATTTCAACCCCGGCCAGTTGACCCACGCCACGCGGGGATGCGACTCGAGGAACTCGGCCACGCGGCGGGCGTTTTGCACGTGCCGTTCCATGCGCACGTGCAGGGTTTCCAGTCCCTGCAGCAGCAGCCACGCCGACAACGGCGCCAGTGAGGCGCCGTGCACGCGCAGCACCTCGAAGCGCGCCTTCATCGTGTACGCGAAGTCGCCGAACGTTTCCCAGAACTTCACGCCGTGATAGCCCTTGGAGGGCAGCACCATGTCGGGGAACTTGCCGTTGCCCCAGTCGAAGCGGCCCGATTCCACCAGCACGCCGCCGATCGTGGTGCCGTGTCCGCCCATGTACTTGGTCGCCGAGTGCACGACGATGTCGGCACCCCAGTCGAACGGCCGGCACAGGTACGGCGTGGCCATCGTATTGTCGATCATCAGCGGGATGCCGGCGTCGTGCGCGATGGCGGCGATCGGTTCGATGTCGAGCACGTTGATCTTCGGATTGCCCAGCGTCTCGCCGTAAAGCAGGCGCGTGTTGGGCTTCAGTGCGCGGCGAAAGTTGTTCGGGTCGTCCGGATCGACGAACGTGGTCTCGATGCCCATCTTCGGCAGCGTGACCGCGAACTGTGAATAGGTACCGCCGTACAGCAGGCTGGAGGCGACGATGTGCTGGCCGGGCTGAACGATGGCCAGGATCGCGGTCAGCTGCGCCGCCATGCCGCTGGCGGTGGCGAGCGCCGCACGGCCGTTTTCGAGCGCCGCGACGCGCTCCTCGAACACCGCCACGGTCGGGTTGCTGATGCGCGAATAGACGTTGCCGAAGGTCTGCAGGTTGAACAGGCTGGCCGCGTGGTCGGCCGAGTCGAACACGTAGCTGGTGGTTTGATAAATCGGCTGCGCGCGGCTGCCGGTGACCGGGTCGGGAAGCTGGCCGGCGTGCAGGCACAGCGTTTCGATGCCGAACTGTCTGTCCATGGTCAGTAGGGAAGCTGGCGCGGCCGCCGCGCCGAAATGACGCGCGTGTTCACGCCCGCCCAGTTCAGTCCGCCGAACAGCCGCCCGTGCTCGATCTTCACGCAGCGGTCCATCACCACGTCGAGTCCGGCGGCGCGCGCCTTGCGCGCGGCGGCCTCGTTGACGATGCCCAGTTGCATCCACAGCACCTTGGCGCCGATCGCGATCGCCTCGTCGGCGAGTGCCGGGATGTCTTCGCTTCTGCGGAAGCAATCCACCAGATCGATCGGCCCCGCCGCGCGTGCGGCGGCCGCCAGGTCCGGGTAGCAGCGCTGGCCGAGCACTTCGCCGTACTTCGGATTGACCGGGATCATCGTGTAGCCGTGCTCGAGCAGATACTTGCCGACGAAGTAGCTCGGTCGGTGCCACTCGGCGGAAATGCCGACCACCGCGATGCGGCGGCTGTCGTACAGGATGCGGCGCAGGGTCGGGATGTCGGTGTCGTCAGCCACGGTTCGTCTCCTTGGCCGCGATTGTAGGGCGCGCGACGCAGCGCTCGCGCCACAGCTCGATCGCGCGCGTCAGGAACGCGTCGCGCGTGTCGGCGCCGATGGGCGGCAGGCCGAGATGCCGGCCCGCACGTTCCAGTTCGCCGCGCACGTCGTCGGCCAGCGCGCGCGCACCGGTCTGCTTCGAGAGCTTTTCGCCCCTTTCGTTCGTCACGACCGGCACGTGCAGGTAGCGCGGCGTCGCGAACCCAAGTGCGCGCTGCAGAAAGATCTGGCGCGGCGTGTTGTCGAGCAGATCGGCGCCGCGGACGATGTCGGTGATGCCTTGCTCGGCATCGTCGACCACCACCGCGAGCTGGTACGCCCACGGGCCATCCGCACGCCGCACGACGAAGTCGCCGACTTCGCGCGCGAGATGCTGCGCGAAGTGTCCGCATGCTCGATCGGCGAAGGCCACCGTTTCGTCCGGCACCCGCACGCGCCACGCCGGCCGGGCGCGCGCGCCGGCGGGCCGCTCGCGACAGGTGCCCGGGTAGACACCGGCCGGGAGTCCGGCGGCACGCGCCGCGCTGTCGATGTCCCGGCGCGAGCACGTGCAAGGGTAGGCGAGGGCGGCGGTGCGCAAGCGCGCGAAGGCCTCTTCGTACAGCGCGTTGCGGCAGCTTTGCAGGACGACCGGCTCGTCCGGCTCGAGCCCAAAGCGCGCGAGCGTGCGAAGGATCGCCGCGGTCGCCCCCGCGACCTCGCGCGGCGGATCGATGTCCTCGATGCGCACGAGCCAGGCGCCGCCGTGGGCGCGCGCGTCGAGCCAGCTCGCCAGGGCGGCGGCAAGCGAGCCGGCGTGCAGCGGCCCGGTGGGCGAAGGCGCGAAGCGGCCGCGGTAGGCGTTGGGCACGGGGCGGCGGGCGATCGACGGTGTCTGGCGCAGGGCCGACGGGTTCAAGCCACACAATCGGGTGCCGATGACCGGGACAGGCCCGGCGAGCGGTTGTAGACGGCGCCGCGGAGCCAGACCTCGCGCCCATGACCCCCACGCCCGTCGTCGCCGCCGAACTGCTGCAACTGGCGCTGCGGCTTGGCCGCTTCACCTGGCTCGGCAACCTCGCGTTCGGATGCGCGATCGTACTCGTGCTGGCGCACGACGATCGGCTGCTGCAGGGGCTGACCTGGTGGGTCGTGCTCGCCACGGCGCTGCTGGCGCGCGCGTACCTGTGCTTGCGTCTGCTGGCCGATGCGTCGCTGCGCGCGCGCCGCGGTGCGGCGCTGTACGCGACGATCGCCGTGATCGAAGGCACGGTCTGGTCGGCCGGGCTGATCGCCGCGCCTGCGCCGTCGGATCTCGGCGCGCTGCTGCAGTTCGTGCTGTCGACCGTCATCCTGATCGGCACGGTGCTGTCCTTCGGCCCGGTGCGCAGCGCCTGGCTCGGGCAGGGCGTGCCGCTCGCCATCGGTCAGGCGCTGGTGTTGATCGTGCAGCCGCCGCCGCTGCGCGACGTGGTCGGTCTGGCGTGGCTGCTGACGGTCGTGTTGTCGGCGCTGGCTGCGTACTGGTGGCGGCGCGCGCTCGTCGAAAACCTCGCGTTGCGCGAACAGGCCGATGCGGCGGCGCGCGCGCAGGAGCAGGCTGCACTCGATCTGCACCGCAGCCGTGCGCAGCTGCGGTTGGCGCTCGACGCGATCGACGCCGGTGTGGCCGACACCAATCTCGTGACCGGCGAGCGCTTCTTCTCCGCGCGCTATGCCGAGCTGCTGGGCTATCGCGACCGTGCCGCCTTCCTGCACGCGCATCGCTTCTCGGCCGCGTTGCACCCGGACGATCGCGCGCGCGTGCTGCTGGCGCGGCAGCGGCACCTGGAGCTGGGCGCGCCGTTCCGCGAGGAATTCCGTCTGCGCACCGCCGCGCACGACTACGTCTGGGTGCAGGCGCGCGGCGAGTCGGTGCGCGACGCCGACGGCCGCGCGACCCGCTTCGTGATGTCGATCGTCGACATCACCGAGCGGCGCGAGGCCGAACTGCGGCTGGCCGCCAGCGAGCGGCGGTACCGCGCACTGGTCGAAGCCTCGCCGTCGCTGATCTGGACCTGCGACGCGGCCGGTCGCCTGACCTTCGTATCGGCACGCGCCTGCCGCGAGCTGTACGGCTACGAGCCGCGCGAGATGGTCGGCCGGCACGTCGCCGAGTTCAACGCGCCGGAATTCGCGCGGCGCGAATTCGTGCGCCGCTTCGCCCCCGTGCTGCGCGGGCGCGCCGTGTTCGACGCCGAAGCGGTGCACCTGTCGCGCGCGGGCGAACGCGTGTACGTGGTCGTCAGCGCGCTGCCGGTGCGCGACGATTCCGGCCGCATCGAGGCGGTGTTCGGCATCTGCAGCGACATCACGGCGCTGAAGCGGCGCGAACGCGAGCTCAACGCCGCACTGCGCAACCAGCAGGTCATCTTCGAGGCCGCCGGCGAAGGCATCGCCTTCGTGCGCGAAGACCGCATCGAAAGCGCCAACGGCGCGCTCGCCAAGATGCTCGGCGTCACGCGCGACCGGCTCGTCGGCCGCGCTGTCGGCGACTTTCTCGCGCGTCCGCAGGAGTGGGACGCGGTGCGGCGCGCGACACTGGAGGCGGCCGCACGCGGCGAAGCGGCGATCCACGAGACGATGTTGCGCGCGCCCGCCGGCACCGGTGGCGGCGCCTGGTGCCAGTTGACGGCGCGGCAGATCGGCGACGACGACAGCGCGATGATCCTCGTGCTGACCGACATCACGCTGCTGAAGCGACGCGAAGAGCTCGCCTGGCATCAGGCCAACCACGACGAGCTGACCGGACTGCCGAACCGGCGGCTGCTCGTCGAGCACGCGCGCCGGCTGCTTTCGGTCGCGTTGCGGCAGCGGCGACGCGCCGCCGTTCTCGTGCTGGACCTCGACGGCTTCAAGGAAGTCAACGACCTGTTCGGGCACGCCCACGGTGACGCGCTGCTGCGGCGGGTCGCGCTGCGACTCGCCAGCGTGCTGCGCGAGTACGACCTGGTCGCGCGTACCGGGGGCGACGAGTTCGTCGTGCTGTTGCCCGAGATCGAAGAACCGGACGTCGCGCTACGCGTGGCGGAGAAGCTCCTCGTTGCGGCGCGAGAGGACTTCGAAGCGGCGGGCCGCAGCTTGCGCATCCATGCCAGCGTGGGCGTCGCACTGTTCCCCGACGACGGCAGCGATTTCGAGGCGCTGCTGGTGCGCGCCGATGCCGCGATGTACTCGGCCAAGGCGAGCGGCAAGAATCGCCTGCGCTTCGCCTCCGAACTGGCCGCCGGAAAGCTGCCGGCGGCGCCGACCCACGGCGAGGAGCAGCGAAGCCACGCGTCCATCGAGGAGCGCCGACTGCACTAGCTACCAAGGGAGGCCCCCCGGCTGTGCCGGGGAGGCAGTAAGAGTTTGAC
>JBBIQI010000011.1:0-33615 GCA_037442465.1 Burkholderiales bacterium | reverse complement strand
TGGTAGAGCGCAACCTTGCCAAGGTTGAGGTCGCGAGTTCGAGACTCGTTTCCCGCTCCAGTTTCCGACAGGGGAAGCCGAGCGCTTCCCCTTTTTCTTCCGGTGCTCAGCACCGGTCGCCGCTACAATGCTGCGCGCGGCGGGGTGGCAGAGTGGCCATGCAGCGGACTGCAAATCCGTGGACGCCGGTTCGATTCCGACCCCCGCCTCCATTTTTCGATGTCCGAGCCGCCACGCCGGCGAGTGCGCGGATGCCGCGGTGGTGAAACTGGTAGACACAGCGGACTTAAAATCCGCCGGACGGTAAAACGTTCGTGCCGGTTCGAGTCCGGCCCGCGGCACCACCCGACCACGATGGCTCTGAAAGTCTTCGACCTGCTTTGCGACAACGAACACCCGTTCGAGGGGTGGTTCGGGTCCGACGGGGACTTCGAGTCGCAGCAGGCACGCGGGCTGCTCGAGTGTCCCATGTGCGGCTCGAAGCAGGTACGGCGAATGCCGAGCGCGCCGCGGTTGAATCTCGCCGCGCCGACGGAGCCAAAGCAGCAGGCCGCGCTGCCGACGGCGGCGCAGATGCACGCGCTGTTGGTCAAAATGGCGCGCGAAATCGCGGCCAACACCGAAGACGTCGGCGATCGTTTCGCCGAGGAGGCACGCCGCATCCATTACAAAGAGGCGCCCGAGCGCGGCATTCGTGGCGTGACATCGCGGCAGGAAGCCGAGGCGCTCGAAGACGAGGGCATTCGCGTCGTGCCGCTGCCCTTCGCTCACCTGCTGAAAGAGCCTCTGCAGTAGCCCGCCGACGGCGCGGCGGCGCGCCCCCCTCACTGCGGAAAAGTGCCCGGGACGAGAATCGAGCGGTCGACCGTGCGGATGTCGCGGCGGCCACAAAAAGCCATCGTCAGGTCGAGTTCCCGGGCGATGATTTCCAGGCACTTGGTCACGCCGGCTTCGCCCAGCGCAGCAAGCCCGTACAGAAACGCACGACCGATCAACGTGCCGCGCGCGCCGAGCGCGACCGCCTTCAATACGTCCTGGCCCGAGCGGATCCCGCTGTCGAGCCACACCTCGATCTTCGAGCCGACCGCGTCGGCGATCGCCGGCAACGCGTCGATCGCCGCCGGCGCGCCGTCGAGCTGGCGGCCGCCGTGGTTGCTGACGATCAGGGCATCGGCGCCGCTGCGCGCGGCGAGCCGGGCGTCCTCGACGTCCATGATGCCTTTGAGGATCAGCGGCCCGCCCCAGCGCTGCTTGACCCACTCGACGTCGTTCCAGGTGAGCCGCGGGTCGAATTGCTGAGCGGTCCACGCCGACAGCGACTGCAAGTCCTCGACGCCGCTGACGTGGCCGATGATGTTGCCGAAGTGGCGCCGGCGCGTTCCCAGCATGCGCAGACACCAGCGCGGCTTGCTCATCATGTTCAGAACGTTGCGCAGCGTCAGCCGCGGCGGGGCCGACAGGCCGTTTCTCAGGTCCTTGTGGCGCTGGCCGAGGATCTGCAGATCGAGCGTCAGCATCAGCGCCGAGCACTTGGCGGCCTTGGCGCGTTCGATCAGCCGCTCGACGAAGGCGCGGTCGCGCATCACGTACAGCTGGAACCAAAACGGCCGGGTCGTGTGCGCGGCAACGTCCTCGATCGAGCAGATGCTCATCGTCGAAAGGGTGAAGGGCACGCCGAACTTCTCGGCGGCACGCGCGGCGAGGATTTCGCCGTCCGCATGCTGCATGCCGGTAAGCCCGGTCGGCGCCAGCGCGACCGGCATCGCCACTTCCTGCCCGATCATCGTCGTGCGCAGACTGCGGCCTTCCATGTCGACGGCGACCCGCTGGCGCAGCTTGATGCGGGCAAACCGCGACGTGTTTTCGCGGTAGGTCGTTTCGGTCCACGAGCCGGAATCGGCGTAGTCGTAGAACATCCGCGGCACGCGCCGCTGCGCGAGTACGCGCAGGTCCTCGATGTTGGTGATGACCGTCATGCGGGGATCAACGACGCTCGTACTGGGTTTGCCCGAAAAGGGTCTCCTTGTCCCGGTCGGACATCTGCGGCCGGCGCCGATCGGCGAGCACCTTGACGCCGCGTTGCACGGCCGGGCGCGCTTCGATCGCCTCGTACCAGCGCTTGACGTTCGGATAGTCGGCCAGATCGACGCCCTGGTTTGCGTGCGAGCGCGTCCACGGGTAGATCGCGATGTCGGCGATCGAGTATTCGCCGGCGAAGTAGGCGACTTCGGCCAGCCGCCGGTCCATCACGCCGTACAGGCGCTTGGCTTCGTTCGTGTAGCGCTCGATCGCGTAGGGGATCTTTTCCGGCGCGTAGATGCGAAAGTGGTGCGCCTGGCCGAACATGGGGCCGACGCCGCCCATCTGGAACATCAGCCACTGCAACGCGACGTACTTGCCGCGCACATCGGCCGGCAGGAACCGGCCGGTCTTGCCTGCGAGATAGATCAGAATCGCGCCCGACTCGAACAACGAAATCGATCTGCCGTCGGGACCTTCGCTGTCGATGATCGCCGGAATCTTGTTGTTCGGGCTGATTTTCAGGAACTCCGGCTCGAACTGATCGCCGGCCCCGATGTCGACCGCGTGCACGCGGTACGGCAGGCCGCACTCCTCGAGCATGATGTGGATCTTGTGGCCGTTGGGCGTCGGCCACGAATACAGGTCGATCATCGCGTCGGTCCTCTCTGACGGGTTGGTCGCGACAGCTGCGCGTGCTTTGCGGTTCAACGTAGTGCGGTCGGCGCCGCGTGCCTGGCGATCTCCAGCTTCGCAATGGCGTTGCGGTGCACCTCGTCGGGGCCGTCGGCAAGTCGCAGCGTGCGCGCCAGCGCGTACGCATACGCGAGCGGAAAGTCGTCGCACACGCCGCCGCCGCCGTGCGCCTGGATCGCCCAGTCGAGCACGGTGCAGGCGACGTTCGGCGCGACGACCTTGATCATCGCGATCTCGGCTTTCGCGGCCTTGTTGCCGACGGTGTCCATCATGTACGCGGCCTTCAGCGTCAACAGGCGCGCCTGATCGATCATGCAGCGCGCTTCGGCGATGCGCTCCTGCCAGACGGTCTGCTTCGCGACCGGCCCGCCGAAAGCGACGCGATTTGCCAGCCGCTTGCACATCAGTTCGAGCGCGCGCTCGGCGAGCCCGATCGAGCGCATGCAGTGGTGGATTCGTCCTGGGCCGAGCCGGCCCTGTGCGATCTCGAAGCCGCGCCCTTCGCCGAGCAGGATGTTCGACGCCGGCACGCGCACGTTGTCGAACTGAATCTCCATGTGCCCGTGCGGTGCGTCGTCGTAACCGAACACGTTCAGCGCACGCAGCACTGTGATGCCCGGCGTGTCGGCCGGCACCAGGATCATCGACTGCTGCGCGTGCTTCGGCGCATCCGGATTCGTCTTGCCCATCACGATGTAAACCTTGCAACGCGGATCGCCCGCGCCGGAGGTCCACCATTTGCGGCCGTTGATCACGTATTCGTCACCGACGCGTTGCATCGACGTCTGGATGTTGGTCGCGTCACTGGAGGCCACCGCCGGCTCGGTCATCGCGAACGCCGAGCGGATTTCGCCAGCCAGCAGCGGCTCGAGCCATTGCTTCTTCTGTTCCGGGGTGCCGTAGCGCTCGATCGTCTCCATGTTGCCGGTGTCGGGGGCGCTGCAGTTGAAGACTTCGGACGCCCATGGCACACGGCCCATGATCTCAGCCAGCGGTGCGTATTCGATGTTCCTTAGCCCGGCGCCGCGGGGCGAGTCCGGCAGGAACAGGTTCCACAGACCCGCGGCGCGCGCCTTCGGCTTCAGTTCCTCGACGAGCGCGGTCGGCGTCCAGCGGCGACCCTCGCGCGTTTTCGCCGCGACTTCTTCATGGAAGCGCCGCTCGTTCGGGTAGACGTGCTCGTCCATGAACGATTGCACGCGCCGCTGCAGCTCGACGACTTTCGGCGAATACGCAAATTGCATCCTGACCTCCGTGGGCGCGAAGCATAGCGCCGCCGGATTGCCGCGCGCCGGCCGTGCGCGTAGATTCGGCCTGCATCGTCGGAGGGCGAAGATGAAGGCGGTCGTCTGCAGCGAATGGGGTGGTCCGCACAAACTGCGGCTTGGCGAGCTGCCGCTGCCTGAACCGAAGGCAGGCGAAGTTCGGTTGCAAGTACGCGCGGCCGGCGTGAACTTTCCGGACGCGCTGATCATCCAGAGGAAATATCAGATGCAGCCGCCGCTGCCTTTCGTTCCCGGCACCGAGGTCGCCGGCATCGTCGACGCCGTTGGCGAAGGCGTGAGTCTCGCCAAGGGCACGCGTGTGGTCGCCTTCGTCGGGACCGGCGGCTTTGCCGAATATGTCTGCGTGAATGCGGCGCTGACGATCCCGTTGCCGGCCGGCGTGCCGGACGAGGTGGCCGCAGGCTTTACGATGACCTACGCCACCTCCCGCCATGCACTGGCCGATCGCGCGCAATTGAAGGCGGGCGAGACGCTGCTGGTGCTCGGCGCCGGCGGCGGTGTCGGGCTGGCTGCGGTCGAACTGGGCAAGCTCGCGGGCGCGCGGGTGATCGCTGCCGCCTCGACCGACGAGAAGCTCGCCGCGTGCCGTGAGGCCGGTGCCGACGCGCTGATCAATTACTCGACGCTCGATCTGCGCGAGGCGGTCAGGACGCTCACCGAGGGCAGGGGCGCCGACGTGATCTTCGATCCGGTCGGCGGCGGCTACACCGAGCCCGCATTGCGCGCGCTCGCATGGCGCGGCCGGCTGCTGGTCGTCGGCTTCGCCAACGGCGAGATTCCGTCGCTCCGGATCAACCTGCTGCTGCTGAAGGAGGCGTCGCTGGTCGGCGTCTACTGGGGTGAATTCGCCAAACGCGAACCCCGGAAGAATGCGCAGATGATCGGCGAGCTGATGGGCTGGCTCGCGCAGGACCGGCTCAAGCCGCGCGTGTCGCACGTGTATCCGCTGCACGAGACGCCGCGCGCGCTCGACGAGCTGCTGCACCGGCGCGCGATCGGCAAACTGGTGATCCGACCCTAACCGCCGGAGGCGCCGATGAAGCATGGTTTACTGCTCGTGTTCGTCGCGGTCTGCTGCGCAGCGGCCGGTGCCGAACGCAGCGTGGACAAGGACGTCGTCGTCGAGGCCACGCTCGACGAGGTGTGGGACGCCTGGACGACGCGCGACGGGATCACGAGCTTTTTCGCTCCGGATGCGCGCATCGAGCCGCGCGTCGGCGGCGCTTTTCACATCTACATCGATCCGACCGCCGAACCGGGGCTGAAGGGTGCGGACGAGATGCGCTTCATGGCGCTGCAGCCGAAGAAGATGATCTCGTTCGACTGGAATGCGCCGCCGAGCCTGCCCGAGGTGCGACCGCAGCGCACCTTCGTGGTGGTCCGCTTCCAGGCCGTCGATGCGCGCCGCACGCGCGTGCTGCTGCATCACACCGGCTGGGGCGACGGCGGCCAGTGGGATCAGGCGTACGCCTACTTCGACCGCGCTTGGGCCCACGTGCTGGCGAACCTCAAGCAGCGCTTCGAGTCCGGGCCGAAGGACTGGACCGACTGGCTGCGACAACTGCGGGCCTGGCGCGAGCAGGCCGCGCAGAAGAAGTGACGTGCCCGATCGGCGGATCGGCTTGAGGCGATGCGACCTGGGCGTGCCGATCCGACCATCGATCGCCATGCCCGCGGCCACGGCACGGGAGTTACTCGGCCCGCTATGCCTGTTGCGCGTACTGCCAGGCCAGTTGCGCCAACGCTTTCGCGTTCGCACCCGCGTGCTTGGCGGTGTCGCTCGACGCCAGACCTTCCGTGAAGCGCTTGTACACGCCCTGCAGGATCGCGGCGATGCGGAACAGGTTGTAAGCGAGATAGAAGTTCCAGTGCTCGATCGCGGTGCGACCCGTGCGCTCGCAATAGCGGCGGATGTATTCGGCTTCGCTCGGAATGCCGAGCGCGGCGAGATCGAGCCCCGCGATGCCGCGGAACGCCCCGGGCGGGATGTGCCAGCTCAGGCAGTGATAGCTGAAATCCGCCAGCGGATGGCCGAGCGTCGACAGTTCCCAGTCGAGGATCGCGACGATGCGCGGCTCGGCCGGGTCGAAGATCAGGTTGTCCATCCGATAGTCGCCGTGCACGATCGCGGTCTCGTCGCCCGGCGGGATGTGCTGCGGCAGCCATTCGATCAGCCGGTTCATCGGCTCGATCTTCTCGGTTTCGCTCGCCAGGTACTGCTTGCTCCAGCGGCCGATCTGCCGCGCAAAGTAGTTGCCGGCCTTGCCGAAGTCCGCCAGCCCCGCGCGCTCGACGTCGACCGTGTGCAGTTGCGCGAGGACGCGGTTCATCTCGTCGTAGATCGCCGCGCGTTCGGCCGGATTCGACTGCGGCAGCGACTGCTCCCAGAAGATGCGACCCTCGACGTGCTCCATCACGAAAAATGCACGGCCGATCACGCTTTCGTCCTCGCACAGCACGTGCACCTGCGGGACCGGTATGCCTTGCGCGCGCAGCGCGCGCATCACGCGAAACTCGCGCTCGATCGCGTGCGCCGATGGCAGCAGCTTGGCGACCGGCCCCGGCTTGCTGCGCATCACGTACTTCGCCGAAGGCGTGGTCAGCAGATAGGTCGGGTTCGACTGCCCGCCCTGAAACTGCTTGACCTCGAGCGGCCCGGCGAAGCCCGGCAGATGCGCGGCGAGGTACGCCGCCAGCGGCTCGACCTCGAAGCGGTGGCGTTCGGTGACTTCTCTAAGTCGGCTCATGTCGGCTCCGCCGCGGGGCGCGCCCGCGTTTTCAGGTACTTTTGCAGCAGCTCTTCCATCGTGGACAGCCGCGTGCCCATGCGCAGCGTATCGATCGCGCAGAAGTTGACGACGCGCACCACACTCTTGGCCGGCGTGGGACCGACGTCGATCACGTTCAGGCAGCCTGCGTCCTGTGCCAGCCCGCCGAGGAAGGCGTGCTGTCCTGTCAGGAACCACGACAGCACGGCACGGTTGACGCCCCCGTGCGCGACTAGCAGCACCGTGTCCCACGCGTCGTCGGCCAGCAGCCGCTGCAGCGCCGGCAGCGCGCGGTCGAGCAGATCGCCGATCGTTTCGCCGCCCAGGAAGCGCGTAGCGCGCGGCACCGCACCTTCGAAAGCGGCGAGGAAGGCATCGCGCAGCTCGTCGTCGCGGATCGCCGACAGCCGTCCTCCGCGGATTTCCTGTAGGTCCGGCCAGTGTTCGACCGGCGGATCGACGCGTGCTGCCGCGAGCACGTGCTGCGCGGTTTCGCGCGTTCGCCGCAGTCCGCTCGTGACCACGCGGTCGATCGAAATGCCTCGCAACGCCTCGCCCATGGCACGCGCCTGCGCCACGCCCTGCGCAGTCAGCGGGACATCGTCGGGCGGGTAGGGGCGGCCCTCGGCGTCGAAGTAGTCGACCGAGCCGTGGCGCATCAGCAGCAGTCGGCGGCGCTCGACGTGCATCAGGACTCCTTGACCACGCCGCGCGCGACCAGCTGCGCGATTGCGCTGTCGTCCAAACCGATTTCTCGCAGAAGTGCGCGCGTGTGCGCGCCTGCCGCCGGTGCCGGGCGTGGCGCAAAGTCGTGCGCCGTCATTTGTGCGAGCGGTCCGACGTGCGTCACGGCGGCGCGCTTGCGCACCCGTTGGCGCGCCTGGAACTGCGGGTGCGCAAGCGCCTGGCTCGGCGTCAGCACCGGCGCCACACAGGCGTCGACGCGCCCGAAGATCGCGGTCCAGTGCGCGAGCGTCTGCATGCGCAACCGCTCGGCCACGCGCTGCGCCGTGAACCGTGCCGCCTCCGACCCCGGTACCTCGCCGAGCGACCAGTGATTCGATGCCAGTTCCGGCAGTCCGATCGCCTCGCAGAACGCCAGCCAGAACTTCAGTTCCAGCGCGCCGACCGCCAGCTCGCCGCCGTCTGCAGTCGTGTAGACGCGATAGCAGGGGGCCCCGCCGGTCAGCAGCGACTGCCCGGCGACCGGCACCGAACCGCCGTCGAGCTCCGCATGCGCAAAGAAGTGATGCGCTAGCAGTCCGTCGGTCATCGCGACATCGACATAGCGGCCCTGCCCGGTGCGCTGCGCACCCAGCAGCGCGATCAGCAGCGTCGACAACGCGGACAGCGCGCCGCCGAGCAGGTCGCCGAGCTGCAGGTTCGGAATCGCCGGCTGTCCGTGAGCGCGGATCTGGTCGAGCACGCCGCTGGTGGCGAGGTAGTTGATGTCGTGCCCGGCCGCCTGCGCGAGCGGGCCGTTCTGTCCGTAGCCCGACAGCGAACAGACGACGAGCTTCGGGTTACGCGCGTGCAGCACCTCCCAGCCGAGGTCCAGCCGCGCCATCACACCGGGGCGAAAGCCTTCGATCAGCGCATCGGCCGTGTCGGCGAGCTTCAGCAGCACGTCGCGCCCTGCAGCCGACTTCAGATCGATGCAAATCGAGCGCTTGCCGCGGTTGACGGCCTCGAAGATCGCGTTGACGCGCGCGCCGGCACCGTTGTCGACGAGCGGCGGGAATCCGCGCAGATAGTCGCCTTCGCCGGTGTCCTCCACCTTGATCACGTCGGCGCCGAAGTCCGCCAGATGCATCGTCGCCGCGGGGCCGGGTAGCAGCCGCGTCAGATCGAGGATGCGTACGCCCGCCAGGGGGGCGTGCAAGGTGCCGCTCATGCGATCGATTCCAGTTCGGCGGTCAGTTCGAGCCAGCGTTCTTCGAGCGCTTCGAGCTGCTGCGCGAGCTCGCCGCGCTGCTTGAGGGTGGCCGCGACTTCGTCCGCTTGGTCCGAATGATAGAAGTCCGGGTCGGCCAGGCGTGCATCGAGCTCGCGCAGCGCGTCCGAAACGCGCGCGATCTCGCCCTCCAGCTTCGCGAGCCTGGCCTGCAGCGGTTTGCGCGCGGCCGCCAGACGCTGGCGCTCCTGCGCTTGCTGCTTGCGCAGTTCTCGGCGACTGGGCGCCTGGTCTTCGGCGGCGGTTTCGGTTTGCTCGCGTCGGCTGGCGAGCACGAGCGCGGCGTAGTCGTCGAGGTCGCCGTCGAACGGCGCGAGCCGGCCGTCGTGCACGAGCCAGAGCTGGTCGACGGTGGCGCGCAGCAGATGGCGGTCGTGCGACACGAGCAGCAGGGCGCCGGCGAACGAAGACAGCGCGACCGTCAGCGCTTCGCGCGTGTCCATGTCGAGATGATTGGTCGGCTCGTCGAGCACCAGCAGGTTGGGACGCTGCCAGGCGAGCAGCGCGAGCGCGCAACGCGCCTTCTCGCCGCCCGACATCGGGCCGACGGGACTCGTGGCCAGCTCGCCGGAGAATCGATACGTGCCGAGGAAGTTGCGCAGCTCCTGCTCGCGCGCGGCCGGCCCAAGCCGGCGCAGGTGCTGCAGCGGCGTTTCGTCGGGCCGCAACTGATCGAGCTGGTGCTGGGCAAAGTAGCCGATCGCCAGCCCCGCGCCTCGCCTCAGCTCGCCGGCCGCCGGTGCGAGTTCGCCGGCGATGGCCTTGACCAGCGTCGACTTGCCGGCACCGTTGACGCCGAGGATGCCGACGCGGTCGCCCGCGCGCACCAGGAACTGCACGCCGTCGAGGATCGTCCGCTCGCCGCGATCAGCCGGATATGCGAGACGCAGGTTCTCGGCGTCGATCAGCCGTTCGGGCAGCTTGCGCGGCGCGAGGAACTCGAAACGCCACTCGTGTCGCGCGCGTACCGGCTCGACCGCCTGCAGTCGCTCGAGCATCTTGATCCGGCTCTGCGCCTGGCGCGCCTTGGTCGCCTTGGCGCGAAAGCGGTCGACGAAGGTTTGCAAGTGCGCGGCCGTGCGCTCGTAGGCCCGGGCGGCCGCGTCCTGCTGGCGTTGCTGTTCGATCCACGCGGATTCGAACGCGCTGTAGTTGCCTGCGTAGCGCCGGATCGTGCCGTCGGCGACGTGCCATGTCGTGGTCGTGCAACGGTCGAGAAACTCGCGGTCGTGCGAGATCAGCAGCACGGTGGCGGCCTGCCGTTTGAGCCAGGCTTCGAGCCAGATCACCGAGTCGAGATCGAGGTGGTTGGTCGGCTCGTCGAGCAGCAGCAGGTCGGCGGGCCGCAGCAGCGCGCGCGCGAGTGCGAGCCGGTTGCGCCAGCCGCCGGAGAACTCCGCCACGCGGCGCTGCGCATCGCGCTCGGCAAACCCCAGCCCATGCATCACTGCCTTGGCCAGCGCGCAGATCGCGCCTTCGTTCATCTCCGCCAAGGCGGCGTGCGCATGCGCGAGCGCGAGGTCGTCGTGCCCGGCGAGCGCGGCCTGCAGCTCGGCGCGAGCCGCCATCAGCGGCGCGTGGCCGGCCAGCACGTAGTCGAGCGCGGATGCGTCGGCGGCCTCGATGTCCTGCGCGACGTGCGCGATACGCCCGGGCGGCGGCGCTTCGAGGCTTCCGGCCTCGGGCGCCAGCTCGCCCAGGATCGCGGCGAACAAGGACGACTTGCCGCAGCCGTTGGCGCCGACCAGCCCGATTCGCTCGCCGGGCGGCGCTATCAACGAGATGTTGCGATAAAGGACGCGCGCCCCGCGCGCCAGCGCGAGGTCGGTGAGGCGGAGCATGGAGGCAGGATTGAGGATTCAGGACTCAGGTATCGGCAGATCGCGAACACGCCGAGGCCGGCGCATGTGGCAATCCGCTGAATCCTGAATCCTGGCGTCTAGGGCAGCTCCTCCTGGCGGACGAGGAACACCATGTCGTCGCCGGCGCTGGTGGTCAGCCAGGTCATCGGGATGTCCTTGAACTGCTGCTCGACCGTCGCACGCTCGCCGCCGACCTCCACGACGAGGATGCCGCCGCGCTTGAGGTGATTGCGTGCTTCACGCAGCAGCCGCTTGATCACGTCCATGCCGTCGCCGCCGCCGGCGAGCGCGAGTTTGGGCTCGTACGTGTACTCCTTCGGCAGCCTGCTCATCGACGCATCGGTGACGTACGGCGGGTTGCACAGAATCACGTCGTAGCGCCGGTTCGGCAGGCCGGCGAACAGATCCGACTCGACCAGCCGGACACGGGTCTCGAGACCGTAATCGGCGACGTTGCGCTTGGCGACGGCGAGTGCATCCTTGGACACGTCGACGGCGTCGATCCTGGCGCGCGGAAAGATGTCGGCCGCCATCACCGCCAGGCAGCCGGAGCCGGTGCACATGTCGAGCAGCTCGGTAACGTCGCTCGGCTCCTGCACCCACGGATGCAGCCCGTCCTTCAGCAGCTCGGCGATGAAGGAACGCGGAATGATCGCGCGCTCGTCGACGTAGAACCGGTATCCCTGCAGCCAGGCTTCCTGCAACAGGTAGGCGGCCGGCACGCGCTTCTTCACGCGCCGCGCGATCAACTGCAGCAGCGTGTTGATTTCGGCGTGCGTCAGGTAGGCATCGAGGAACACGTCGAGCCGCTCGACCGGCAGCTTCAGCGCCCGCATCACCAGGAACACGGCTTCGTCGAAGGCGTCGACTTGGCCGTGGCCGAAGTACAGTTGCGCCTCGCTGAAGCGCGTCACCGCGAAACGCAGCACGTCGCGTACGGTGCGCAGATTGGCCTGGGCGTCGATGTTTGACATGGGTGGCGTTCAGGCGAGCAGCAGCTCGAGCGTGCGGCGGTAGACGTTCTTCAACGGTTCCAGGTCGTCGACGCGAATGTGCTCGTCGATCTTGTGGATCGACGCGTTCGGCGGACCGAACTCGACCACCTGCGGGCACACGGTCGCGATGAAGCGCCCGTCGGACGTGCCGCCGGTGGTCGACAGCTCGGCGTCGACCCCGGTGCACTCGGAAATCGCGCGGCGGAGCGCGTCGACCAGCTCGCGCGGCGGCGTCAGAAAAGGCCGCGCGCCGAGCGTCCACTCGATGCGATAGTCGAGGCCGTGCTTGGCGAGGATAGCCTCGATCCGCTGCATCAGCTCCTCGGCGCCCGACACCGGCGCGAAGCGCAGGTTGAAGTCGACCTCGCAGGTGCCGGGGATCACGTTCGACGCGCCGGTGCCGGCGTGGATGTTCGACACCTGGAAAGTGGTCGGCGGAAAGTACTCGTCGCCGCAGTCCCACTCGGCGGCCGTCAGCTCGGCGAGCGCCGGCGCGAGCTGGTGTACGGGGTTGCGTGCGAGTTGCGGGTAAGCGACGTGCCCTTGGATGCCGCTGACGACGAGCCTGCCCGTCAACGAGCCGCGCCGGCCGTTCTTGATCGTGTCGCCGAGCCGCTCGACCGAGGTCGGTTCGCCGACGACGCAGTAGTCGATCGCCTCGCCACGCGCCGCCAGCCTTTCGACGACCGCCACCGTGCCGTCCGTGGCCGGGCCTTCCTCGTCGGACGTCAGCAGCAGCGCGATCGAGCCGCGCGGTTGCGGATGCGCGCGAATGAACTCCTCGGCCGCGACCACGAACGCGGCGATCGAGCTTTTCATGTCGCTGGCGCCGCGCCCGTACAGTCGGCCGTCGCGCTGCGTCGGTTCGAACGGATCCGACTGCCATTGATCGAGCGGACCCGCAGGGACGACGTCGGTGTGCCCGGCAAACACGAAAGTCGGCCGCGAGTCGCCACGCCGCAACCACAGGTTGACCACACCGTTGCGGTCGATGCGCTCTGCGCGAAAGCCGAGCGGTGCCAGCCGCTGCGCGATCAGATCCTGGCAGCCGTCGTCGGCCGGTGTAACGGAACGGCAGGCGATCAGCCGGCGGGTGAGGTCGAGAGTCGCGTTCACGGGCAGAGCGAGGCGAGGGGCCCCGCATTATCCCGGAAACGCCGCGCCGACCGGCGCCGGCGCGCGCAGCGCGAGAAAGACGCCGCCGCGCGCCGCGTTGGGCATGAACCGAAGTCGCCCCGGGCGCAGTGCCCGGACGGTCGTTTAACCCGAACCCGGCAGTGCACCGATGCAGTTTCGCGCAAGTGCGTTGTTCGGTCGGCCTTTGCGGCTTCGACTGCGCTCACCCAGCGGGTGACGCCGCGATCGAGCGGGTCATCTCGCGCTGGCGCAGGGCGCAGGCCCGGAATGGCGCGCGGGCGACGGCCCACGCGCCGACGCGACGACCCCGAGCGCCGACGCTGCCGCCCGCAGCGCCGACGCTGTCATCCCGAGCGCAGCGAGGGATTTCGGCGTAGCGAGCGCGTGAGATTCCTCGCCGTCGGCTCGGAATGACGAGGGACTTCGGCTCGGAATGACGAGGGACTTCGGCTCGGATTGCCCAGAGGTGGGGCAGCGACCGGACGAAGAATGGCCAACTGCCGGATCTGGGTTTAAATGTTCAGCGTGAACTCGGAGAACGACGACGTATCGTTGGCCGCCTTCTTGGGCTGTTGCGCCGGCGTGCTCGGCTTGCCGGCGTTATTGATCAGCCACAGCAGGTTGTTCTTCGAATCGGCCGCCGCCAGCGCGTCTTCGCGCGTGACGATGTCCTTCTGCAGCAGCGTGTACAGGCTCTGCTCGAACGACTGGCTCTCGGGCGCAAGGCTCTGTTCCATCGCTTCCTTGATGCCCGACACGTCGCCGCGCTCGATCAGCGAGCTCATCTGGCCGGCGTTCATCAGCACCTCGACCGCCGGCACGCGGCCGCCCTTCCTTGAGCGCACCAGCCGCTGCGAAACGACCGCCTTCAGCGATGCGGCGAGGTCCTCGAACAGCGCCTGCCGGGTTTCGGGCGTATAGAAGCTGATCACGCGATTCAGTGCGTGCGCGCTGTTGGTCGCGTGCATTGTCGCGACGACCAGATGGCCGGACATCGAGTAGGCGAGCGCTGCGGCCATCGTTTCGCGGTCGCGGATCTCGCCGATGAACAGCACGTCCGGCGCCTGCCGCATCGCATTGCGCAGGGCGGCGTGCAGACTCTTGGCGTCGCTGCCGATTTCGCGCTGATTGATGATCGACTTCTTGTTGCGGAACAGGAACTCGATCGGATCCTCGAAGGTGAGGATGTGACCGGTGACGAGCTCGTTGCGGTGGTCGAGCATCGACGCGATCGATGTCGACTTGCCCGAGCCGGCGGCGCCCACGACCAGGATCAGCCCGCGCCGCTCCATGATCAGGTCCTTCAGCACGTCCGGCAGCAGCAGCTCGTCCAGACGCGGCACTTCGTGCGGGATGTAACGAACCACCGCGGAGACCGAGCCGCGTTGCATGAACGCGCTGAGGCGGAAGCTGCCGACGCCGGCGACCGGCAGACCGACGTTCAGCTCGCGGGTTTCTTCCAGCTCGCGGAAGTGGCTGTCGGTCAACCGTTCCGCGAGCAGGCTGATGATGGCCTGCGGTGCGAGCCGCTCCTGGTTGATCGGCACGCACACGCCGTTGATCTTGATCGTGATCGGCGAGCCGACCGCCAGATACAGATCGGAGGCGTTCTTCTCCGCCATCAGGTGGAACAGTCGCTCGAGTGCCATCAGCGTCTCCGGATCGCTACGCGGCGACGATACGCACGAGGCGGCCGCCCGTGAAGTCCCGCGATCCGGCGAATAGCGCAGGCTTGGTCGTCGAACTCAGCGGCTCGCGCCGGCCTCGCGCAGCAGGTCGTTGATCGCCGTCTTCGCGCGCGTCTGCGCATCGACGCGCTTGACGATCACCGCGCAATACAGGCTGTACTTGCCGTCGGCGGAAGGCAGACTGCCCGACACGACGACCGAGCCGGCGGGAATGCGCCCGTAGGTGATCTCGCCGGTGGCGCGGTCGTAGATCTTGGTGCTCTGGCCGATGTACACGCCCATGCTGATGACCGAGTTTTCCTCGACGATGACGCCTTCGACGATCTCCGAGCGCGCACCGATGAAGCAGTTGTCCTCGATGATCGTCGGGTTCGCCTGCAGCGGTTCGAGCACGCCGCCGATGCCCACGCCGCCCGAAAGATGCACGTTCTTGCCGATCTGCGCGCATGAGCCGACGGTCGCCCAGGTGTCGACCATCGTGCCCTCGTCGACGTAGGCGCCGATGTTCACGTACGAGGGCATCAGCACGACGTTGCGGGCGATGAAGGCGCCCCGGCGGACCATCGCCGGCGGAACGACGCGAAACCCGCCCGCTGCGAAGTCGCGCTCGGTATAGCCCGCGAACTTGCCCGGCACCTTGTCGTAGTAGCGGGTGAATCCGCCGGACTCCATGACCTGGTTGTCCTGCAGGCGGAACGACAGCAGCACGGCCTTCTTGACCCACTGCCGGACGACCCACTGCCCGGAGCGTTTTTCGGCGACCCGCAACTCGCCGGCATCCAGCCGCGCAAGGGTCTCGTTGACCGCGGCCAGGACGTCCGCCGGCGCGTTGGTGGGGCTCAGTTCGGCGCGGCGCTCCCACGCGCCGTCGATGATCTGTTCGCTGTTCATCCTGACCTCGAAAGGGTTTCGGTGAATTCGGCGATGCGGTGCGCGGCATCGAGCACTTCTTCGACACCCGCCACCAGCGCAATGCGCACGTAGCCGGCGCCGGGATTCAGTCCGGCGCGCGCGCGCGCGAGGAAACTACCCGGCAGCACGGTGACGTTGCGTTCGGTATGGAGCCGGCGCGCGTATTCGGCGTCGTCGATCGGCGTGCGCGCCCACAGGTAGAAGGCCGCCTCGGGCATCGCGGTCGGCAGCGCGCGGGCCACGATCGGCGTGGCCTGCGCAAACTTGCTCGCATACAGCCGGCGGTTGTCGCGCACGTGCGCCTCGTCGGTCCACGCGGCGACGCTGGCGGCCTGCACCGGCGGGCTCATCGCGTTGCCGTGGTACGTCCGGTACCGCAGGAACTCGCGCAGCACCGCCGCGTCGCCGGCAACAAAACCCGAGCGCAGCCCCGGTACGTTCGAACGTTTCGACAGGCTGCCGAATACGACCAGCCTGGGAAAGCCGTCGCGCCCCGACGCATGGGCGGCCTGCAGTCCGCCCAGCGGCGGACGCGCTTCGTCGAAATAGATCTCCGAGTAGCACTCGTCGGAGGCGATCACGAAACCGTAACGGTCTGAGAGCGCGAACAGCTCGCGCCATTCGGCCAGCGTCATCACGCGACCGGTTGGGTTCGCCGGCGTGCAGACGTAGACGAGCTGCACGCGCTGCCACTCGGCCGGCGACACGCGGTCGAACTCCATCCGGAAACCGTTGTCGGCCGTGGTCGGCAGCAACAGCAACTGCGCGCCGGCGAGCAGCGCGGCACCTTCATAGATCTGATAAAACGGGTTCGGTGCGATCACCAGCGGGTCGCGCGTGCGGTCGACGACCGCTTGCGCGACAGCGAACAGGGCCTCGCGCGAGCCGTTGACCGGCAGCACCTGTGTGGCCGCATCGACTGCGGGCAGCGCGAAGCGGCGCGCGAGCCACGCGGCGATCGCCTCGCGCAGCGCGGGCGCACCCAGCGTCGCGGGGTACTGCGCCAGTCCCGCCAGCGCGTCGGCCAGCGCCGCGCGGATGAACGGCGGCGTGGCGTGCTTCGGCTCGCCGATCGACAGGTTGATCGGCGGCAGATCGGCCGGGGGCTTCGCCCCGGCGAGCAGCTCGCGCAACCGCTCGAACGGGTAGGGTTGCAGCTTGGCCAGATCCGGGTTCATCCACGCATGCTCGATGCGGCCGGAAATCTGCCGATCTCGACGTAGGGCGCCGGTTTCCAGCCGCGCTTGCGGTGCTCGGCGACGACGGTGGTGAAGATGCCACCGCGCACATACCAGCGCGCCGTCAGCCGCATGAAGCGCGGCCGCAGCGCACGCACGAGGTCGTCGAGGATCCGATTGGTCACCGCCTCGTGGAACACCCCCTCGTCGCGGTACGACCACATGTACAGCTTCAGGCTCTTTAACTCGACGTTGCGCCGGTCCGGCACGTAGTCGAGGATCATCGTCGCGAAGTCCGGCTGCCCGGTCAACGGACACAGGCAGGTGAACTCGGGGACTTCGATGTGGACGAGGTAGTCGCGGTCCGGCGCTGGGTTGGGAAACGTGTCGAGTTTTCGTGTCGGCCGCGTGGCCATCAAGTCACCCCGCGCAGCGGCTTCGCGCGCGAAGCCCGATGTGGTCGAAGTCGGGCTGTATTATACGAAGCCATCGTAATCACCGACGCGCCGCATCGCTTGCGCATCCGCGCGCGTCGCTTTCCCGGAACCCACAAGGTGCGTCTTCGGCAGATCAAACTGGCCGGCTTCAAGTCGTTCATCGATCCGACCCACATCGATGTGCCGGGCAGTCTCGTCGGGGTGGTCGGGCCGAACGGCTGCGGCAAGTCCAACGTCATCGACGCGGTGCGCTGGGTGCTCGGCGAGTCGAAGGCCGCCGAGCTGCGCGGCGAATCGATGCAGGACGTGATCTTCAACGGCTCGGCCAACCGCAAGCCGGCCGGGCGCGCCAGTGTCGAACTGGTGTTCGACAATTCGCACGGACGCATCGGCGGGGAGTGGGGCAAGTACGCCGACATCGCGGTCAAGCGGGTGCTCACGCGCGACGGCGCCTCCAGTTACTACATCAACAACCAGGCGGTGCGCCGGCGCGACGTGCAGGACATGTTCCTCGGCACCGGCCTCGGCCCGCGCGCCTACGCGATCATCGGGCAGGGCATGATCACGCGCATCATCGAGGCGCGTCCCGAGGAGCTGCGCATCTTCCTGGAGGAGGCCGCCGGCGTTTCGAAGTACAAGGAACGCCGGCGCGAGACCGAGAACCGCCTCGCGGATACGCGCGACAACCTGACGCGCGTCGAAGACATCCTGCGCGAGCTGGACGCCAACATCGCCAGGCTGGAGCAGCAGGCCGAGGTCGCGCAGCGGTACCGCGATCTGAAGGCTGCGCACGACGAGTACCAGCAGCTTCTGTGGGCGAGCCGCAGGCGGGAGGCCGCCGCCGAGCAGGCGAAAGTCGCGCGCGATATCGAGGCGCGCAGCGCGGCGCTCGAGCAGCATGTCGCCGAGCTGCGCGCGACCGAGCGGATGCTGGAAGATGTGCGCGCCGCGCACTACGCGGCGGCGGACGCGGTACACGCCGCCCAGGGCGAAGTGCTGCAGATCAACGCCGAGATCGGCAAACTCGAGGCCGAGATTCGTTTGATCATCGACGGTCGCGCGCGGCTGGCCGCGCAGATCGATACGCTGACGGCCACGCGTGACCGCCGGCTGCACGAGGCCGAGGAGCTGAAGGCGCGCGCGGCCGAGCTGCAGCGACAGATCGAACAGGGCGGCAGCCGTCTGCAGGCGGCCGCCGCCCAGTGCGCCGCGCACGAGGCCGAGCTGCCGCCGCTGCGCATCGAATACGAGACCACACGCGACGCGCTGTCGGCCGCGCGCGCCGAAGCCGCGCTCGCCGAGCAGGCGATCGAAGCCGCCGCTTCCGAGCAACGAGCCTTCGATCGCGAACTGGGTGCGCTACTGGCGCGCCGCGAGCGACTGCAGGAGGAAAGAGCGCATCTGGGTGCGCCCGACGAGCAACGGTTGAGCGCCCTGCAGTCCGAGATCGCCCGGCTGGAAGCCGAATTGGCGGCGAGCGCGCAGCGGCTGGCGCAGGCCGAGGGCGCGCTGGCGCAGGCGCACGGCGAGCGGCAGGGCCTGCTCGATGCGCGCACGCGCGAGACCGACGCCCTCGCCAAGCTCGAAGCGCGCCTGCACGCGCTGCAGGAACTGCAGGCCAACGTCGAGGCGGACGAGCGCCTCGACCCCTGGCTGCGCGCGCAGGGGCTCGAGAGCCTGCCGCGGCTGTTCCGTCGGATGCACGTCGAGCCCGGCTGGGAGGCAGCCTTCGAGGCGGTGCTGCGCGAGCGCATCGAAGCGCTCGAAGTCGGCCGACTCGACACGCTGGCCGGACTGGCCAAGGACGCGCCGCCGGCGCGCGTCGCGTTCTACGCAACGGCCGGCGCCGTGGCCGCACCCGCCGCGCCTGCCGGGTTCGTCCGGCTCGCGGACCGCGTACGCGGGCACGACGCCGCGCTCGCGGCCGTGCTGGGTGACTGGCTCGCCAACACGTTCATCGCCGACGACGTCGGGCAGGCGCTTGCGCGGCGCGCCGAGTTGCCGCCCGGCGGACAATTCGTGACCCGGGCGGGACATCGGATCTCCCGCTACGGGGTGCGCTTCTACGCGCAGGACGACCGCAAGGCCGGGTTGCTCGCGCGCCGTCAGGAGATCGAAAACCTCGAGCGCGAACTGCGCGCGCAGAAGCTGATGGTCGAGCAGGCCGGCGCGGCGTTGGCGCGCTGCGAAGCCCTGCTGCGCGGTGCGCAGGCGCAGGCGAGCGCCGAACGGCAGGCATCCGAGCGGCTGCGTTCGCAGTTGCACGCCGTTCAGCTCGAGGCGGTCCGGCTCGGCGAGCTGATCGACCGCGTGCGGCATCGCGCCGGCCAGATCGAAGGCGAACTCGCCGAAGTCGCGTCGCACGAGGCCGAGCTACGAGCGCACCGCGGCGACGCGGACGAACGCTTCCAGCAACTCGACCGGGAGCTGGCCAGCAAACAGGAGGCGGTCGAAGCCGCGCGCGTGGCCTACGAGGAGGCCGACAGGCGCCAGCGCGAGGCGCGCGAGCGGCAGCAGCGGCTGGCCGCCGAGCGGCAGCGCATCGAGTTCGAGGTCACCGCGGCGCGCGAGCGTGCGGCCGACGTCGCGCATGCGATCCAGGTGGCCGAGTCCGACGCCGCGCGGCTGGCGGCCGACATCGAAGCGGGGCGCGCCGAGATGGCGAAACTCGACGACAGCGCGATGCGCAGCGGCCTGGACGGGTGGCTCGCGCGGCGCGGCGCCGCCGAACAGGCGTTGCGCGAGGCGCGCAGCCGGCTCGACGAGTTGTCGCAACAACTGCGCGCGACCGACGAGAAGCGGCTGCAGCTCGAGCGCGAGCAGCAGCCGCGGCGCGAGCGGATCACCGAGCTGCAGCTGAAGGAACAGGCCGCGCGGCTGGCGGTCGAGCAGTACGCGCAGCAGCTTGCCGAAGTTCATGCCGACGAGGCTGCGCTGGCGGCGAAGCTCGATGCCGCGCCTGTCAGACCGGCGGCGCTGCAGGCCGAGATTGCGCGGCTGGCGCAGGAGATCGAAGCGCTCGGCGCTGTCAATCTGGCCGCGCTGCAGGAGCTGGCGCAGGCGCGCGAGCGCAAGGGCTTCCTGGACGCGCAGTCGAGCGACCTGAAGGCGGCGATCGGCACGCTCGAGGACGCGATCCGCCGTATCGACCGCGAAACGCGCGAGCTGTTGCAGCAGACCTTCGACCAGGTCAATCAGCAGTTCGGCCAGTTGTTCCCGAAGCTCTTTGGCGGCGGCGAGGCGAAACTGATCATGACCGGCGACGAGATCCTCGACGCCGGGGTGCAGGTCATGGCGCAGCCGCCGGGCAAGCGCAACAGCACGATCCACCTGCTGTCGGGCGGGGAAAAAGCGCTTGCGGCCACCGCGCTGGTGTTCGCGCTGTTCAAGCTGAACCCTGCGCCGTTCTGCCTGCTCGACGAGGTCGACGCGCCGCTGGACGACGCCAACACGGAGCGCTTCTGCGATCTGGTCCGCTCGATGACCGCCAATACGCAGTTCCTGTTCATCACGCACAACAAGATCGCGATGGAGATGGCCGAGCAGTTGATCGGCGTGACCATGCAGGAGCAAGGGGTCTCGCGTATCGTTGCTGTCGACATCGACAGCGCCGTTCGGCTGACCGCCGAAGCCGCCTGAACGGCACGACCTCGAGATGGACGCACGGTGATGAACCGCATGCCCGTCTTTTCGACCTCCGCTCGTCTGCGGCCGCGCGGGAGCGCGGCGCCCGGTGCGTCGCCGTGCGACGTTCGCGGTGACGCGACGCTTTCATGAGCGATCTTCAGCTCGCCTTGCTCGTGCTGGCCGCCGTACTGCTGGTGGCGCTGTACGGATACGGCAAGTGGCAGGAGCGGCAGGCGGCGCGGCGTATGGAGCAGTCGCTGCGCGGCGGACTGGGCGACGCGCTACTCGAGCCGCCGGCAGCGGCGGACGTGGCGGCGCGGGCGCCGGCGCAGCGGATCGAGCCGCGACTTACCTTGCCGGCCGAAACGCCGGGTGCAGAACCGCCGCCGCCGGCGCCGCTGGCGCTGTCCGGCCTGTCGCCGCACTGGAACGAAGACCCTCTGCTCGATTGCGTGCTCGAGCTGCGGTGCGCGCACGCGGTCGACGGCGTCGCGGTCATCGACGCCGCCGTGCCCCTGTCTCAGCTCGCGCTGCCGCTGCCGGTGTTCCTGGTTGCCTGGGACGCCCGCGCGCAGCAGTGGGTGCAGCCCGATCGTTTCGGCTTCTACACGGAATTGCTGGTCGCCGTGCAAATGGCCAACCGTCGCCATGCGCTGAACCAGATCGAGGCCTCGCGGTTCGTCGCCGCAGTTCAGCAGCTCGCGGCTGCGCTCGACGCCGACTTCGACCCGCCCGAGGTCGACCGCATGGTCGCGGCCGCGCGCGACCTGGACCGTCTCTGCGCCCAGTTCGACGTGCAGATCGGGCTCACGCTGCAGGCGTCAAGCGGGGCGTGGGACGCGCACGCGCTGCGGGCAGCGATCGAAGACGCGGGGCTGGTCCAGGCGGGCGAGACGCGCTGGCAGCGACTCGCCGACGGCGCAGCCGGTGCGTTGCCGCTGTTCACGCTGGACTGCGGCGTGCTCCCCACGGACCGGATGGCGCTCGAACTGGACGTGCCGCTGGCGCCGCCGGCGGCCGCGCCCCTGCCGGCGCTGTTCGCCGCTGCCGAGCTGCTGGCTGCGCGGCTCGGCGCCCGCATCGTCGACGACAACGGCCGCGCGCTGCATCCCGGCTCGATGCCGGCGATCGCCGAGCAGCTCGACCGACTGTACGCCGAGATGCGCGCAGCCGGCATCGAACCGGGATCGCCGCGCGCGCAGCGTCTGTACGCATGACGTCCGCCGTCCCCCCCGAGGTCGCACGCCGCGCCCGGCAGTTGCGCGAGGAGATCGAACGGCACAACTACGCGTACTACGTGCTGGACGCGCCGACGATTCCGGACGCCGAGTGGGACGCGATGTTTCGCGAGCTGCAGGAGCTGGAGGCGCGTTACCCGCAACTGGCCACCCCCGACTCGCCGACACAGCGCGTCGGCGGGCCGCCGCGCGCCGACCTGCGCGAGGTTCGGCACGCGGTGCCGATGCTTTCGCTGAACAACGCGTTCAGCGAGGACGAGGTGATCGCATTCGATCGGCGCGTGCGCGAAGCGCTCGCCAAAGCGAACTTCGGCGACGGCGACGTCGAATACGCGTGCGAGCTGAAGTTCGACGGGCTGGCGATCAACCTGCGCTACGAGCGCGGGGTGCTCGTCGAGGCTGCCACGCGAGGCGACGGCATGGTCGGCGAGGACGTGACGCCGAACGTCCGCACGATTCACACCGTGCCGCTCGCGCTGCGCACCGCGCAGCCGCCGGCGGTACTGGAAGCGCGCGGCGAAGTGCTGATGTTCCAACGCGACCTGCAGCGGCTGAACGAACGGCAGCGCGCGCGCGGCGAGAAGGAATTCGCCAACCCGCGCAACGCCGCCGCCGGCGCGTTGCGTCAGCTCGACGCCCGGATCACGGCACAACGACGCCTGCACTTTTTCGCCTACGGCTTGGGCGAGCTGCGCGGCGCGCAGGAGCCGGATACCCATTGCGCCACGCTCGACTGGCTGCGTACGCTTGGCCTGCCCGTGAACGAAGAGCGTGCGGTGGTGTGCGGTGTCGAGGGCCTGCTCGGCTTCTACCGGCGTGCGCAGAGCCAGCGCCCGCAACTTCCGTACGACATCGACGGGGTCGTGTACAAGGTCAACGCGCATGCGCTGCAGCGGGTGCTCGGCTACGTCTCGCGCGCGCCGCGCTTTGCCATCGCGCACAAGTTCCCGGCGCAGGAGGCCACCACCCAGGTCCTCGATATCGAGGTGCAGGTCGGCCGCACCGGTGCGCTGACGCCGGTGGCGCGGCTCGCTCCGGTGCAGGTCGGCGGAGTCACGGTTACCAACGCCACGCTGCACAACGAGGACGAGATCCGGCGCAAGGACATTCGCATCGGCGACACGGTCATCGTGCGCCGGGCGGGTGACGTGATCCCGGAGGTCGTCGCGGTCGTGCCCGAGCGGCGCCTGCCGCACACGCGGTTGTTCCACATGCCTGACCGCTGCCCGGTGTGCGGCTCGGCGGTCGAACGGCCCGAAGACGAGGCGATCGCGCGCTGCACCGGCGGGCTGTTCTGTCCGGCGCAGCGCAAGCAGGCGCTGCGCCACTTCGCCGGACGGCGTGCGCTGGACATCGAGGGGCTCGGCGAGAAGCTGATCGACCAGCTCGTCGACGCCGGCGTGGTGCGCACGCCGGCGGATCTGTTCCGGCTGGACCTGCAGACGCTGACCCAACTCGAGCGCATGGGCGAGAAGTCGGCGGCGAATCTGCTCGCCGCGCTCGACAAGGCGCGCCACACCACGCTCGATCGGTTCATCTTCGCGCTCGGCATCCGCCACGTCGGCGAGAGCACGGCGCGCGCGCTGGCCCAGCACTTCGGGTCGCTCGACGCGCTGCTCGCCGCAGACGAGGAGGAGCTGCGGCAGGTGCCTGACGTCGGGCCGGTGGTCGCGGCGTCGATCGCACGCTTTTTCGCCGAGCCGCACAACCGGCGGGTCATCGCGCAGCTGCGCGCTGCGGGCGTGCGCTGGAACGAAGGTGCCGCGCTGGCGCGCGCGGCGGCCGGACCGCTGGCCGGCAAGACCTTCGTGCTGACCGGCACGCTGCCGCACTGGACGCGCGAGCAGGCCAAGGAACGCATCGAAGCGGCGGGCGGCAGGGTGGCAGGATCGGTGTCGAGCAAGACCGATTACGTGGTCGCCGGGACCGACCCGGGGGCCAAGCTGGAGAAAGCGCGGGGGCTTGGCGTGACCGTGATCGACGAAGACGGGCTGCGGCGGTTGCTCGGCGAATAGGGAGGGCGGCAGGGATGTACGCGATCATCGGCGGCAGCGGACTGGCCAAGTTGTCGCCGCTGCAGAACACGCGCAGGCAGGTCATGCGCACACCCTTCGGCGAACCGTCGGGGGCGATGACCTTCGGCACGCTGGCCGGCCACGAGGTCGTCTTTCTGGCGCGGCACGGCTACGGTCACACGATCGCGCCGCACGAGATCAACTACCGCGCCAACATCTGGGCGCTGAAGGATCTGGGGGTCGCCGGCGTGATCGCGGTGGCAACCTGCGGCGGCATACGTCACGATCTGGGGCCGGGCACGCTGGTGGTGCCCGACCAGATCATCGACTACACGCACAGCCGCAAGTCGACCTTCTTCGAGGGTGCCGACAGCCCCGTGACCCACGTCGACTTCACGCAACCGTACTCGGCACGGATGCGCCGGCTGCTGATCGCAGCCGCCGCGGCCAGCGGCGAGGCCGTCGTCGACGGCGCGACCTACGCCTGCACGCAGGGGCCGCGGCTGGAGACCGCCGCCGAAATCGAGCGCATCGCGCGCGACGGCGGCGACATCGTCGGCATGACCGGCATGCCGGAGGCAGCGCTCGCGCGCGAAGCGGGGCTGGACTACGCCACGCTCGGCGTCGTGGTCAACCATGCGGCGGGGCGCGGCGACAGCAAGGACCAGATCAAGCTCGAGGACCTCGGCCACGTGATGAGCGCGACGATCGTGCGCGCCGTGCGCATCCTCGAGGCCGCGGTGCGCGGCGGCGCATGATCCGCCCGATCCTGCGCATGGGTGACCCGCGGCTGCTGCGCGTCGCGCAGCCGGTGCGCGCATTCGACACGGACGAGCTGCGCTCGCTGCTCGCCGACATGTTCGACACGATGCGCGCAGCCGACGGCGCGGGGCTGGCGGCGCCGCAGATCGGCGTGCCGCTGCGCGTGGTGATCTTCGGCTACGACGATCCGGCCGCGCGCAATCCGCGCTACCCGGACGCACCTGCGGTGCCGCGCACGGTGCTGGTCAATCCCTCGATCGAACCGTTGTCGGACGAGATCGAGGAGGGTTGGGAGGGCTGCCTGTCGGTGCCGGGGCTGCGCGGCGTGGTGCCGCGCTACGCGCGCATACGCTACCGCGGTTTCGACGAGCGGGGCGGCGCCATCGAGCGCACGGTCGAGGGCTTTCACGCGCGCGTGGTGCAGCACGAGTGCGACCACCTCGACGGCATCCTGTACCCGATGCGGATGCGCGACTTCAGCCGTTTCGGCTTCACCGACGTGCTGTTTCCGGGGCTGGACGGCACGCCGCCGGAGTGAGCGTGGCGCTCAGTGCGCGAGCGCTTCGAGCAGATCGCCTTCGAGCTGGAGTTGTCCACGCGCGCTCGCGAAGATAGGCCCGTCGATCAGGAACACGTCCTCGACGCGTTCGCCGAGGGTCAGGATCTTGGCGGTGTGGACATTGACGCCGTGCCGCGCGAGCACGCGCGCGATCGCGTACAGCAGGCCGATGCGGTCGGTGGCGACGACCTCGAGCAGATAGTGCTCGGCGCGCTCGTCCGGCTGCAGCTGCACGCTCGGCGAGATCGGAAAGTGGCGCGAGTGGCGCGACAGCCGACCCTTCACGGGCGGCGGCAACTCGGCAGGCCGTGCCAGCCAGTCGGTCAGCTCGTGCTCGATCTGGGTCAGCAGCGCACGAAAGTGCGGCGTGCGGCCGTTGTCGGTGACGACGAAGGTGTCGAGCGCGTACCCATGCCGGGTCGTATGGATCTTCGCGTCGAGAATGCTCAGGCTGCGGCTGTCGAAGTAGCCGCAGATGCGCGCGAACAGGTCCTTCTGGTCGCGTATGTAGATGAGCACCTCCGCGCCTTCGCCCACCGGCGACAGGCGCGTGCGCACGATCGGCCGCTCGGTGCGTACGTGCGCGACGAGCGAGCGTGCGTGCCAGGCGATGTCCTTCGCCGTGTGGCGCAGGAAGTAAACGACGTCGAGCTGCTCCCACAGCGGTTCGTGCGCCGTTTCCGGCAGGCCGTACCACCGCAAGGTCGCCAGCGCTTCGCGTTTGCGCCCTTCGAGTTCCGCCGTTGCCGGCACCGCCGCGCCGCCGAGCTGGCGGCGCGTCAGCACGAACAGATCCTCCAGCAGCTTGCCCTTCCACGCGTTCCACACGCGCGGGCTGGTGCCGCGAATGTCGGCGACGGTCAGCAGGTACAGCGCGATCAGACGCCGCTCGCTGCCCACCAGCCGCGCGAAGCGCTCGACGACGGCCGGGTCGGCGATGTCCTGCTTTTGCGCGACGCGCGACATGGTCAGATGGTGCTCGACAAGGAAGACCACAAGATCGGTGTCGGCGCGCGCCAGCCCGTGCGCACGGCAGAAGTTGCGCGCGTCGCGCGCGCCCAGTTCGCTGTGATCGCCGCCGCGCCCCTTGGCGATGTCGTGGAACAGCGCCGCGATCAGCAACAGCCACGGGCGATCGAAGTCGGCGATCAACTGGCTGCACAGCGGATACTCGTGCGCGTGCTCGGCCTGCGTGAAGCGCCGTAAGTTGCGAACGACCATCAGGATGTGCTGGTCGACGGTGTACACGTGGAACAGGTCGTGCTGCATCTGCCCGACGATGCGGCGGAACGCGGGCAGATAACCGCCGAGCACGGACCACTGGTTCATCCGCCGCAGCTCGTGCAGGACTCCGCGCTGCTGCTGCAGGATCGCCAGGAAGGTCGCGCGGTTGACGGGGTCGCGCCGGAACGCGCCGTCGATCAGGTGGCGGCCGCGCCAGATTGCGCGCAGCAGCCGCGCGCTCATGCCCTTGAGCTCCGGATGCCGCTGCAGCGTCAGGAAGGCACGCAGCAGGGCGTTCGGATCGCGCTCGAGCGCGCGGTCCTCGTCGATGTCCAGCAGCTCGTTGCGGGCGACGAAGGTCGCGTCGATCGGCGCGGCCTGCGCGGCATCGTGCGGAAACAGCCGCTCCTCGATGTTCTGCAGGACGATCGTGTTGAGCTGGGTGACGGCCTTGGCGGCCCAGTAGTAGCGCTGCATCAGCACTTCGCTCGCCCGCCGCGTGGCGGTGGCATGGATGCCGGCGGCCTGTGCGACCGCATGCTGCACGTCGAAGACGAGTCGGTCTTCGCGGCGGCCGGCGACGATATGCAGCCAGGCACGGATCCGCTTCAGTGTGCGCTCGTTGTGCACCAGCATCGCCAGCTCGGCGCGCGTCAGCAGACCGCGCGCCTGCAACTCGGCCCATGTGGCGCCCAGACCGGCCGCGCGCGCGACCCACAGCAGCACCTGCAGATCGCGCAGCCCGCCTGGGCTGTCCTTGCAGTTCGGCTCCAGGCTGTACGGCGTGTCGTGGAACTTCGTGTGGCGCTGCTGCTGCTCGAGCACCTTGGCGCGGAAAAACGCCTGCGCATCGAGCACGCCGCCGATCGCCCCCACCAGTGCCTGGTAGAGCGACTGCGGGCCGGCGATGCGCCGCGATTCGAGCATCGACGTGAGGACGGTGACGTCGGCGGCCGCTTCGCTGCGGCACTCCTCGATCGTGCGCACGCTGTGCCCCAGATGCAGCCCCATGTCCCACAGCAGCCCGACGAGGTCCTCGATTGCCGCCTTGTCGCGTTCCTCGCAATCGGCGCGCGGAACGATCAGGATGTCCACATCGGAGTGGGGAAACAGTTCGCCGCGTCCGTAACCGCCGACGGCGACGATCGCGGCGCGTTGCGCGAGACCGGCCTCCCCCGCGACGCGCCGTAGCAGCGCGTCCACGGCACGGCACCAGCCGGCCAGCAACCACTGTACCGGCGCACCCTGGCGAAACGCCGCGATCAGCCGTTCGCGCTCCGCGCCCAGCTCGGCGCGCAGCGTGAAGCCGACGTCGTTCATAGCGGACTTGTCAGACCGCGGCCAGCGCGCTACCTGTCCTGGCTGCACGGATGAACGCCGGCGGCGGCGGCGCGCCGGCCGATACGGTCAGCACCTCGTAACCCAACTCGGTCACGAGTACCGTGTGCTCCCACTGCGCCGACAGACTGTGGTCCTTGGTGACGATGGTCCAGCCATCGGCGAGCTCCTTGATGTCGCGTCGTCCGGCGTTGATCATCGGCTCGACCGTGAAAGTCATCCCCGGTACCAGTCGATCGAGCGTACCCGGCTTGCCGTAGTGCAGGACCTGGGGCTCCTCGTGGAACCTGCGGCCGATGCCGTGCCCGCAGAACTCGCGCACGACGCTGTAGCCGTGCTTCTCCGCGTGCGTCTGGATAGCGTGGCCGATGTCGCCGAGGTACCCGCCCGGGCGCACCTGCTGAATGCCGAGCCACATGCACTCGTAGGTCACCTCGCAAAGCCGGCGCGCCGCGATCGACGGCTCGCCGACGTAGAACATCCGGCTGGTGTCGCCGTGGTAGCCGTCCTTGATGACGGTCACGTCGATGTTGACGATGTCGCCGTTTTTCAGGACGCGATCGCCCGGGATGCCGTGGCACACCTGATGATTGACCGACGTGCAGATCGACTTTGGGAACGGCCGATAGCCGGGCGGCGCGTAGTTCAGCGGCGCCGGCGTCGTGCCCTGCACGCGGACCATGTAGTCGTGGCAGAGGCGATCGATCTCGGCGGTCGTGACGCCGGGCTTGACGTACGGGGCGATGAAGTCGAGCACTTCCGCCGCGAGGCGACCCGCGACGCGCATGCCGACGATGTCCTCGGCGTTCTTGATGACGATCGGCATGGATGGGCGGTCGCTGGCGGCGAAAGGGCGGGGAGAATCGGGCCGCAGTCCGGCGCGGATGACGCGGTTGAGGTCGGGTCCGTATAATAGCTGGCTGCTTTGGCGTGGTCGGGTGATTTCCCTGCCGAGCCGAGGCGTAAAGCGTGCGCACCGTCGCCAAGGTGTCTTCGCCGCGCGGAGACCGAGACGGCTGCGTTTGACCCAACCTTGGTAGGAGTCGTTCCGTGTCCGTGACCATGCGTCAGATGCTGGAGGCGGGTGTGCATTTCGGCCACCAGACCCGCTTCTGGAACCCGAAGATGGCCCCTTACATCTTCGGCCATCGCAACAAGATCCACATCATCAACCTCGAGCGCACGCTCGAGCAGTTTCAGGCGGCCGCCAAGTTCGTGCGGCAGCTCGCGGCCAACCGCGGCACCATCCTGTTCGTCGGCACCAAGCGGCAGGCGCGCGAGATCGTCGTCGAGGAAGCCAAGCGCTGCGGGATGCCGTACGTCGACCAGCGCTGGCTCGGCGGCATGCTGACCAACTTCAAGACCATCAAGGCGTCGATCAAACGGCTTAAGGAAATGGAGCAGGTCGTCGCCGACGGCGGGCTGGAGCGCATGTCCAAGAAGGAGGCGCTGGATTTTCAGCGCGAAGTGGACAAGCTGAACAAATCGATCGGCGGCATCAAGGAGATGAGCGCGCTGCCCGACGCGATCTTCGTGATCGACGTCGGCTACCACAAGATTGCCGTGCAGGAAGCGCAGAAACTGGGCATTCCGGTCGTCGCCGTGGTCGATACCAACCATTCGCCGGAAGGCATCGCCTACGTGATCCCGGGCAACGACGATTCCAGCCGTGCGGTCCGGCTGTATGCGCGCGGCATCGCCGACGCGGTGCTGGAGGGCAGGGCGCAGGCGCTGCAAGGCGTCGTGCAGGCCGTCAGCGACGAGGAGTTCGTCGAGGTCAGCGAGGACGAAGCGGCCTGAGGTCGCGCCACGTACCGAAGACGAACCACGGGGGCGCAAGCCCCCTTTTTGCAGACACGATAGGCATCCGGGAGTACGCGATGGCGGAGATCACCGCTGCAATGGTCAAGGAACTGCGCGAAAAGACCGACGCGCCGATGATGGAATGCAAGAAGGCGCTCGCCGAAGCGGGTGGCGACATGGCAAAGGCCGAGGAGATCCTGCGCGTGAAGCTCGGCGCCAAGGCGGGCAAGGCGGCCAGCCGCGTCACCGCGGAAGGCGTCGTCGCGGTCAGCGTCGATGCGGCCGCCAAGCTCGGCGCGATCGTCGAGGTCAACTGCGAGACCGACTTCGTCGCCAAGAACGACGACTTCATCGCGTTTGCGCGCAACCTGGCGCAGATGGTTGCAGACCGGAACCCGGCCGACGTTGCCGCGCTGGCGGCGCTGCCGCTCGGTGACGGCACCGTCGAAACCGTGCGTACCGCGCTGATCGGCAGGATCGGCGAGAACATTTCGATCCGCCGTTTCGCCCGCCTTGAAGCGAAGGGCCGCATCGCCTCCTACGTGCACGGCGGTGCAAAGATCGGCGTGCTGGTCGACGTTACCGGCGGCGACGCCGACCTCGGCAAGGACCTGGCCATGCACATCGCCGCGAGCAAACCCCGCTCGGTCGATGCCGCCGGCGTAGCACCCGAGTTGATCGACACCGAGCGGCGCATCGCGCTGGAGAAGGCGCGCGAGGCCGGCAAACCCGAGGCGATGCTCGCGAAGATCGCCGAGGGCAGCGTGCAGAAGTTCCTGAAGGACGTCACGCTGCTCGGGCAGGTTTTCGTCAAGGCGGCCGACGGCAAGCAGACGATCGAGCAGCTGCTCAAGGCCAAGGGGGCGACGGTCAACGGCTTTGTGCTGTATGTCGTCGGCGAAGGCATCGAGAAGAAGCAGACCGACTTCGCTGCCGAGGTCGCCGCACAGGCGGCGGCGGCGCGCGGCTGAGACGCGGACGGCACGACGCCGATGACCACACCCGCGTACAAGCGCGTACTGCTCAAGCTCTCGGGCGAAGCCCTGATGGGCGACGATCCGTTCGGCATCAACCGGGACACGATCGAGCGCATGGTCGCCGACATCGGCGAGGTGGTCGCGCTGGGGGTGGAGCTGGCGATCGTCATCGGCGGCGGCAACATCTTCCGCGGGGTTGCGCTGGGTGCGTCCGGCATGGATCGCGCGACCGCCGACTACATGGGCATGATGGCCACCGTGATGAACGCGATGGCGCTGCAAGACGCGATGCGGCGCGCCGGGGTCGAAGCCCGCGTGCAGTCCGCGCTGAACATCGAGCAGGTGGTCGAGCCGTACATCCGGCCGAAGGCGATGCGCTACCTCGAGGAAGGCAAGGTCGTTATCTTTGCCGCGGGGACAGGCAATCCGTTCTTCACGACCGACACCGCGGCGGCGCTGCGCGGCTCGGAAGTCGGCGCGCAGATCGTGTTGAAGGCGACCAAGGTCGATGGCGTGTACAGCGCCGACCCGAAGAAGGATCCGAAGGCCACGCGCTTCACGTCGCTGACGTTCGACGAGGCGCTCGCTCGCAAGCTGCAGATCATGGACGCGACAGCCTTCGCGCTGTGCCGCGACCAGAAGCTGCCGATCAAGGTGTTCGACATCGGCAAACCCGGCGCGCTGCGGCGCGTGGTGCTGGGCGAGGACGAAGGCACGCTGGTGCACGTGTGAGTAGCGGAGGAACGCAGATGAACATCGCCGAGATTCGCAAGTCCGCCGAACAGAAGATGCACAAGTCGGTGGAAACGCTCAAGCACGATCTGGCCAAGGTGCGCACCGGCCGCGCCCACACGGGCCTGCTCGATCACGTGCTGGTCGATTACTACGGCTCGATGGTGCCGATCGCGCAGGTGGCCAACGTCGGGCTCGGCGATGCGCGCACCATCACGGTGCAGCCGTGGGAGAAGAAGATGGCGCCAGCCATCGAAAAGGCGATCCGCGAGTCCGACCTCGGACTGAACCCGGCCACGCACGGCGACGTGATCCGCGTGCCGATGCCGCCGCTGACCGAAGAGCGGCGCCGCGAACTGACCAAGGTCGTGCGGCACGAAGGCGAAACGGCCAAGGTCGCGGTTCGCAATCTGCGGCGCGACGCGATCGCCCACCTGAAGGACCTGCTGAAGAAAAGGGAAGTGTCCGAGGACGAGGAGCGGCGCGCGCAGGAAGAGATACAGAAGCTCACGGACCGCTTCGTCGCGGACATCGACAGACTGATCGCCGAAAAGGAAAAGGAGATCATGACCGTCTGAGCACGCCCGGACCGACGACGTCCCGCACGTGTCCAAGCTACCGAAGATCCCGCGCCATGTGGCCGTCATCATGGACGGTAACGGACGCTGGGCCACGCGCCGGCACCTGCCGCGCGTGGCCGGTCACACACGCGGCGTCGATGCGGTGCGCGTCGTCATCGAGGCGTGCGGGCGCCGCGGCGTCGAGTTCCTGACGCTGTTCGCCTTCAGCTCGGAGAACTGGCGCCGTCCGGCCGACGAGGTCTCGGTGCTGATGCGGCTGTTCCTGTCGGCGCTGCAGAAAGAGGTCGGCAAGCTGCGCGACAACGGCGTACGGTTGCGCGTGGTCGGCGATCTGGCGGCGTTCGACCCCGAACTGCGGCGGCACATCGAGCAGGCCGAACTGGCGACCGCCAGCAACGACAAGCTCAAACTGACCGTATGCGCAAGCTATGGCGGCCGCTGGGACATCGTGCAGGCGGTGCGGCGGCTGCTCGCGTCCGATCCGTCGCTCGCGGCGCACCCGGCGGCCGTCGACGAAGCTCTGCTCGCCCGCCATCTCGCGCTGGCGTTTGCGCCCGACGTAGACCTGCTGATCCGCACCGGAGGCGAGCAGCGCATCAGCAACTTCCTGCTGTGGCAGTCGGCGTACGCGGAACTGTATTTCACCGACCTGTTGTGGCCCGATTTCGACGCCGCCGCGCTCGATGCGGCGCTCGCCTGGTATGCGACCCGAGAGCGCCGCTTCGGTCGCACCAGCGCGCAGCTGGCGGCTGCACCCTGAGGGCCCGATGCTCAGGCAACGTGTCGTCACCGCGGTCGTCCTGCTGCTGGCGTTGGCCGGTGCGCTCGCTGCGGGGCCGACGGTCTTTTCCGCGGCAATGTCAGTGGTGATCGGCGCGGCGGTGTACGAGTGGGCCAGGCTCGCGGCTCATGCCGGCCCCGTCGCGCTCGGCGTCTCAGTCGTGCTTGCGGCCTCGCTGTTCCTGCTCGACGTGCTGGCCGCGTGGCCACGCGAAACGGCGGCGACGGTGATCGTGGCAGTGGCCTGCGCGATCTGGGCGTTGATCGGTCCGTTGCTGGCGCGGGCCGAGCACGGCGGCGTGCGCATTGCGTCAGGGGTCAAGAGCGCGTTGGGCGGCGCGCTGCTGGTGGCGGCGTGGGTGGCGGCGATGCTGCTTTACCGGGACGGCGTGCTGATGCTGCTGTCGGCTGCAGCGCTGGTCTGGATCGCCGACATTGCGGCCTACTTCGCGGGACGCGCCTTCGGCAAACGCAGACTTGCGCCGCACATCAGCCCCGGCAAGACCTGGGCCGGCGTCGCTGGTGCGCTGATCGCGGTGCTGGGCTCGGCGCTGCTGTTGGCGGCGGCTGCGCCGCAGTTGCGCCTGTTCTCGACCTGGTTGCTGCAGACGCTACCCTTCGGCAGCGCGTTGCTCGCGCTGGCGCTGCTGGTGGCGCTGTCGATCGTCGGCGATCTGTTCGAAAGCCTGCTCAAGCGGCAAGCCGGCGTGAAGGACAGCGGCCGCCTGCTGCCCGGGCACGGCGGCGTGCTCGATCGCATCGATGCGCTGTTGCCGGTGTTGCCGGCGGCGGCCTTGCTCAGACAGCTCGCGGCATGACACAGGGTGTTGCCATCCTCGGAGCGACCGGCTCGATCGGCGCGAGCGCGCTCGACGTGCTCGCGCGTCATCCGCAGCGGTTTCGCGTCGAAGCCGTGACCGCGCAAACCAACGTCGAGTCGCTGCTCGCCATCTGCGAGCGCCACCGGCCGGCGCTCGCGGTGATCGGCGACGCCGCACTGGCCGGCGCGCTGCGCGAAGGGCTGCGCGCGCGCGGGCTGCCGACCGA
>JBBIQI010000010.1:3680-34355 GCA_037442465.1 Burkholderiales bacterium | reverse complement strand
CACCCCTGTCGCACTGCGGGCTGCCGATCCAATTCGTACCGCCGGGGCTACGCGGCTTTGCGCGGCGGCTGCGCGGTCATCTTGCGCTCGACTCCTCGCAAAGGCCGGCGGGCCTTTGCTGCGGCCGTCTCGCGCAACCTGCCGCGCGCATCCGCTCGCGCAATGGCCGCTGCGCTCGAAACATCGCCGCGCCCCGGCGCGGCTCGTTTTCCGGTGTCCCCCGTGAAATATCCGGGCCAGCCCCGCGATGGGTTCCGGACAGGCGTGATCGGGCCGACGCAAAGCGGTCTTTCGAGCGCGCGCCGAGGGGCGCATCGGCGGCTCCGCCATCCGCCTGACCGCGCCGCGATTGGCACGCCGCGGCGCTTGCTTTACCCTCGGCCGGTCCGGGCTCATCGACCGGGCGAATCCGAAGCCAAGCCATGAAATTCGCCGCGTCCCCCTGCCGGTCCGCCCTCCTCGCCTCGCGGGGCGGGACGCGCGCCGTGGGCCGCCGGCGCGACTGGCAAGTCCGGCCGGCGCGGTACGCATGAGCGAAGCACTGTCTCCGAACCTGCGACTACTCGGCCGCTACGCGATCCTGCGCGAGCTGCGGCGCGATCGCGCGAGCGTGTCGTACATCGCAGCCGATCCGGTCATGCATCGCGAGGTGGTGCTCAAGGCGGTGCGGATGCCGCCGCCAGCCGACGGCGTGGCCGGCGCCGACGCCGAAATCTCCGCGCTCGAAGCCGCCTTCGTCCGGCAGGCGCAGGCCGCGGGCAAGCTGCACCATCCGCACATCGTCACCGTGTTCGACGCCGGCCGCGTGCACAACGTCGGCTACCTCGCGATCGAGCGCGTCGCCGGCCGTCCGCTGCACGAACTGCTCGCCAGCGGCTGGCGTCCCGAGTTCGTGCACGCTGCCAGCATCGCGGCGCGCATCGCCGACGCGATCGACTACGCGCACGGCCAGGGCATCGCGCACGGCCACCTCGGCCCCCAGCACGTGATCCTGCAAAGCGGCGGCGCGCCGAAGGTCGAGGGCTTCGGCGGCTGGATCGACGGCGGCCGCGGCGGCGAAGAGGCGCTGGCGCGCACCGAGCGGCTGCTGCCGTACTTCCAGAACGAGTTGTCCGAGGAGACGCGCCGCGCCGACGTGCGCGCGATCGCCGCGCTGCTGCACATGATGCTGACCGGGCGCGCGCCGAAGAGCGACAGGCCCGCTGCGGTCACGACGTTGCGCGCCGACACCCCGCCGGCGCTGGCGAAGATCATCGACGAGACGCTCGATCCGAACGCGCCGGCCTCGCACCGCACCGCCGGCGATCTGCGCGATGCGCTGACCGCCTTTCTTTGGGTGGAGCGCAAAGAGCACGTCGCACCGGGAACGATCGGCATTCCGTTGACCGCCCCGCCGCGCGAAGCGCTGCTCGGCGACGAAGCGGGTCCGGCGACCGTGCCGCGCACGATCCCGCAGCCGCCGGCCGCACGGCCGCCCACCGAACCATCGCCGGCCGTCGAACCGGCACCGTCGTTCGCGCAGCGCGCGCAGGCGCTCGTGCGGCGCGTTCGCGCGGAAGCCCTGCCCTGGCTGCGTGCCAACCGCCTGCTGGTCGGCGCGATGGCCGCACTGCTGGTCGCCGGCCTGGCGATCGGCATGATCCTCGGCAACGTTGCCGGCGGCGGCGCGAAGGGCACAACGGCCGCCGCCAAAGCGGGGCCGGCAGCCGCCGCAACCGTACACCAGGGCATGGGCATTGTCGTGCTGGACGTCGCCCCCTGGGGCGAGGTCTTCGTCGACAACAAGCCGGTCGGCGTGGCGCCGCCGCTGGCGGAGCTGAAGCTCGCCGCCGGCCGGCATACCATCGAGATCCGTCACGGCGATCGCCCGGCGATCGTCGCGCAGGTCGACGTCGACCCGTCCAGGCCGCAGCAGATTCGCCACCGCTTCGAATGAACCCGCACCGGATCCCCTCGCTCGTGCTGGCCTGCGCTTGTGCGTGGCTGGCGGGCTGCGAATCGCTGCGTCCGCCGCCGCCCCCGCCGCCGCCGACGGCAAGCGTGGCCGCGCTGTATCAGCGGCCGCCGGAACGCGCGCTGATCAACGGCCTGCGCTTCTACGAAGAGGGGGCCTTCGACAAAGCCGAATCCGCGTTCCGCTCCGCGCTGCTGCAGGGCCTGCGCGATGCGCGAGACACGGCGGTCGCTTACAAGTACCTCGCCTTCATCGCCTGCGCGTTCAACCGCATCGGCGACTGCGAGCAGAGTTTCCGCTCGGCGTTCGCGTCCGACCCCGACTTCATTCTGACCGACGCCGAGATCGGCCACCCGATCTGGGGGCCGGTGTATCGGCGTGTGGAGGCCGAGCGCAAACGGTAGGCTGGCTAGAAGCCGATGCGCGGCTTCTTCGCGATCCGCTCCTCGGTGATGTCCTCGGCGAGCACCTCGCAGCGGCCGGCGAGCTTGGCGTTGCCGAAGGCGGCGAGCATCACGCGGCGCATCTCGCGCGGCTTGAGCCTGGCGAGCCGGTCGAGCGCGTCGGCCGCCAGCGTCTCGGGGAACTGCCGGCCCCAGGCGTGCTCGTCGCGCAGCTCGCGGTAGATGCCGACGGCGATGCGGCGCGCACCCTCGGCGTCGGGTGCGTCGATCGTGTAGACGTTCATCCGGTTCAGGATCGGCTCGGGGATCGCGCGCGCGTCGTTGGCGGTGGCGACCCACACGACGTCGCTGGCGTCGATCGGCACTTCGGCGAACTCGTCGACGAACTCGCACGCGGTGTCGTGCTCCAGCAGCGTGTACAGGCTGCCGAGCGGGTCGTACTGCTGGTCGCCGCCGGACTTATCGATTTCGTCGACGACGATCACCGGGTTGGCGTAGTCACCGTTGACCAGCGCGTCGAACACCTTGCCGGGTTTGGCGTTTTTCCATTGCGCACTGGCGCCCGACAGGATCCAGCCGGCGGTCAGCGAGCTCATGCCGATGAACGAGTAGCCGGTGCCGAGCAGCTTCGACAGCCGGCGCGCGAAATGCGTCTTGCCGATGCCGGGATCGCCGAGCAGCAGCATCGGCTCCAGATCGAGCGGGTCGTCGCTCGACAGGCACAACGCGAGCTGGCGGCGGATGTCCTCGAGGGGCTCGGCGAAGTTGGGCAGCTCCTCGATCAGCGCGTCGATGTCGGGCAACGCGGACGGCTTGATCGTGAAACGCTGGCCGCCGGCCTTGATCATCTTGATGTAGGTGGCTTTCAGCGCGTCGTTGGCGCCGCTGCCCATGTCCTGCAGTTCGGCGAGCGCCTCCTCCACTCTCGGGACGTGGTACACGTCCTTGAATCCCGCGATGGAGATCGCGGGCCTGTTTGAGATCGCCGGCACGCTCATCGAAACCTCCCGGATGAAACCGCTGCACCGCTGCGCGCTGCGCATCAAACGTATCGCGTGTGCGCGATGATGACAAGCGAGCGAGCCGCCAGCATCGTGCGAATACGACGATCAGTCGCACGACTGGGCACGATTCGGCGCCCGTCGGCGCTGCTCAGCACTCCTGCGCGGCGAGTGCCAAGACCTTTGACGCACATCACGCATTTAGGTTCGGCGCCGCAGTGGCAACGCTTGAGCGTCGCACCGACCTGCGTGCGCCGGCAAAGCCGGGCAAAGCGGGGCTATTTCGCCGCGCTGCGCAGCCCCTGCTCGGCGGCCCAGACGGCAGCTTCGACGCGCGAGCGGAACGCCAGCTTTTTCAGCACGTGCTTGACGTGCACCTTGACCGTTCCTTCGCTGATCGCGAGCGCGCGTGCGATCAGCTTGTTGCTCATGCCGTCGGCGATACAACGCAGCACCGCCTGCTCGCGCTCGGTCAGTTCGCGCAGATCGCGCTTGGGACCGCGGCTGGCTTCTCGCGCCTCCTGACGCAGTGCCGCGGCGAGGCGGCCGGCAAGCGCATCGCCGATGACCGTCGTGCCCGACAAGGCTTCGCGCACGCGGCCGAGCAGATCCTCCGGCTCCATGTCCTTCAGCAGATAGCCGTCGGCGCCGGCGCGGATCGCGCCGATCAGATCCTCCGGGGCGTCCGACACCGTCAGCATGACGACGCGCCGCGACGGGTCCTCATCCTTCAAGGCCGCGAGGATGTCGAGCCCGCTCTCGCCCTTGAGGTTCAGGTCGAGCAGGATCAAATCCGGGTCGTACTGCGCGGCGAGCTTCATCGCCTCGGCCTTGTTGCCCGCTTCGCCGACGACATGGATGCCGGCCTCCAGCGCGAGCAGTTGCACCACGCCCTTGCGGAACAGCGGATGGTCGTCGACGACCAGGACCGTTTGCACGTTGTCGGCCGGCATGGTCCTAGTCCGCGGAAACCGGGGCCCGGTCGGCGGCGTCGGCGGCCGACGCGGCGAAGGCCGTCGCGGCGACGAAGCGCAACTGCACGCGCGTGCCGCCGCCGGGGCGGCCACCGATGTCGATCCGTCCGCCGAGCAGCGCGGCGCGGTCGCGCATGATCGCCAGCCCGAAGTGATGTCGCGGCGACCCGTCCAGGTCGATGCCGACGCCGTCGTCTTCGATCGTCACGCAGATCGCGCGGTTTTCCTCGCGCCGCAGTTTCACCGTCACGTGGCTTGCGTGCGCGTGCTTTTCGACGTTGGTCAGCGCCTCGCGCACGATCTGCAGCACGTGGATCTGCTCGTTGGCCGACAACTCGATGCCGACCAGCTCGTCCTCGACTTCGACAGGCACCCCGGTGTGCCGTTCGAACTCCGCGATCGTCTCGCGCAGCGCGGCGGCCAAGCCATCGCCGCCGGCCTTCAGGCGGAACGTCGTCAACAGCTCGCGCAGTTGCCGGTAGGCGCTCGCGACCCCTTCGCGCAGTTCGGCGAGCACCTGCTGCGCCTCGGGCGGTCCCGTACGTCCGTGCATCAGCGTCGACAGCCGCATCAGCTGGATCTTCGTGTAAGAAAGCGACTGCGCGAGCGAATCGTGCAGCTCGCGCGCGATCGCCGAGCGCTCTTCCAGCAGCGCCAGCCGCTGGTGCTCCTGCCGCCGCTCGGCCGCCGCCAGCGCGGCACCGATGTGGTGGCCGATCGTTTCCGCCAGCTCGAGCTGCCACGGCTCCAGCCCCTTGCCCGGCGCGAGTGCGAGCGGCATCACGCCGTAGCGGGTACCGCTGCCGGTCAGCGGCACATTGACGACGCGCCGCTCGCCGCGTTCGGTCGACTCCAGTCGCCAGGTGAGCTGGCCGTCGCCGTCGCAATTGGCGCAGCGATCGGGCGCGCACAGATCGCCCGGCACGGTCTCGTCGCGCACCAGCGGAAAGCCGCGCTGGCCCGCGCCGCGCTGCACGCAGATGACGCCGCCTTCGACGCCGAGCACGCGCTTGAGGCTGTCGAGCACCGCCGCCAGCGTGGCGGTGTCGAGCGGCTTTTCCGACAGCCCGCGCGTGGTTTCGTACAGCAGCGCGAGCGACCGGTTCTTGCGTTCCAGGTCGGCGGTCTTGTCGGCGACCTGCTTTTCCAGTGAGCCGTACAAGCGCGCCAATTGTTCGACCATCGAGTTGAACGCCTGCCCGAGCTGCCCCATTTCGTCCGGGCCGGTGGACGACACCCGCGCGCGAAACGATCCGGTGCGCACCGCGCGCGCCGAGCGCAGCAGGTCCGACAGCGGCTGGAACACCTCGACGTGCAGCAGGAAGATCGCGGTGATCACCAGCACGACGATGACGAAGAAGGCCGCGCCGAGCCACACGCGCAGCCACTGGATGCGGCTTTCCAGATCGGCTTCGAGCGCCTCGACGAACTGATTGACGTCGGCGACGAAGCCGTCGACCGTCGCCAGAAACGCTTGGCGCTGCCGCGCGCCGTCGAGCGCGTCTTGCGCGAGCGGACGGATCTCGCGCTCCCAGCGCGCGGCGATCCGCGCGTGCGACCGGCGCAGCGGATCGTTGAGGTCGGCCGACAGGCCGTCGAGCAGGCGCGGGCTGTGCAGCCGGCGCTCGAAGTCCTCGATCGCCGCGCGCACCGCGGCGTCGGCGCCCGGTGCTGCATCCAGCGCAGCGATCCGTGTGGCCAGCGCATACGACTGCATGCGCAGGGACCCGGCCACGTTGATCGCGCTCGCCTTGCCGGTCGACTGCTCGGTGAACACGGTGGCCACCAGGATCACCGCCAGCGCGAGCAGCGTCACTGCGCCGAGCACAAGGCCGACGCGCAGCAGGATCGACTGCGCCCACCAACGCTGCAAGAAGTTCAAACCCGCGCTCCAAAAAAACGTTCTCCGCCGCGCGGCGAAAGCGAACCCGCCCCGTACGCGACGCGGCCCGGCAGCTTTGCGCGAGCGCGCCGCCGCCGACCCGTCGCCGCTGCGGCCGCGATCACGCGGCCATCACGGTGGCCCATTCGAGCGGTTCCATCTACCTACTTCGAAGTATGCGCCCGCCCCTCCGAAGTCGAAATGCGAGCCGCGCTTGATTCCGATCATAAGGAATCGGCGACCGCGGCCGGACAGTGCGAGCGACTCGTCGACTTGCTTACTACGGAGAGGCCGATGTCCGGCTACGACAACGCCACACACGTGCAGGAGCAGACCCATAGCGGCGCCAGCCTGAAGACCAAGCAGTGGTCAGTGGCGATCATGAGCACGCTAGCGTTCACGGTGTGCTTCGCGATCTGGATGATGTTCGCGGTGATCGGCATCCCGATCAAGAAGATGCTCGAGCTGAACGCCACGCAGTTCGGGTTGCTGACGGCCACGCCGGTGCTGACCGGCTCGCTGATCCGCGTCCCCCTCGGCATGTGGACCGACAAGTACGGCGGCCGCATCGTCTTCTTCCTGCTGATGATCTCGACCGTGATCCCGATCTGGCTGATCGCGTACGCGACGGAGTTCTGGCACTTCCTCGTGCTCGGCCTGTTCGTCGGTCTCGCCGGCGGTTCGTTTTCGGTCGGCACCCCGTACGTGGCGCGCTGGTTCGACAAGCGCCAGCAGGGCTTCGCGATGGGCGTCTTCGGCGCCGGCAACTCGGGCGCGGCGGTGACCAAGTTCGTCGCGCCGGCGCTGGTGGTCGCCTTCGGCTGGACGATGGTGCCGCAGGTCTACGCGGTCGGAATGCTCGTGACGGCGCTCGCCTTCTGGATGTTCACCTACCACGACCCGAAGCACCTGATCCCGGGGCACATCACCTACCGGCGCCAGCTCGAGGTGCTGCGCGATCCGAACGTCTGGAAGTACTGCCAGTACTACTCGATCGTCTTCGGCGGCTATGTCGCGTTGTCGCTGTGGATGGTCAACTACTACGTCGGCGAGTTCAAGCTCGACATCCGCGTCGCCGCACTGCTGGCCGCGTGCTTCTCCTTGCCGGGCGGCGTGTTGCGCGCGATCGGCGGCTGGATGAGCGACAAGTGGGGCGCGCACAGGGTCACCTGGTGGGTCATGTGGGTGAGCTGGATCTGCCTGTTCCTGTTGTCGTATCCGGCGACGACCTACACGATCCAGACGGTCGACGGCCCGTTCACGTTCACGCTCGCGCACAACGTCTGGTCCTTCACGATCCTGATGTTCATCCTGGGTATCGCCTGGGCCTTCGGCAAGGCGAGTGTCTTCAAGTACATCTCGGATCAGTACCCGGCCAACATCGGGACGATCTCCGGCGTCGTCGGACTCGCCGGCGGTCTCGGCGGCTTCATCCTGCCGGTCATGTTCGGCGCGCTGCTGGACTTCACCGGCGTGCGTTCGACCGCCTTCATGCTGATGTACGGCGTCGTCTGGGTGTCGCTGATCTGGATGTACTGGACCGAGGTCAGACGCGCCGAGGTGATCGGTCCGCATGCGCAGTCGTTCAGCCTGAAGGGCTGAGGCGCGCCCGCAAAGATTTTCAGAAAAAGAGGAGTAACCATGGCAGTCGCGCAACCGACCACACCGCGCCCGACCAGCTCCGTCGACATCGTCGACTGGCGGCCCGAAGACGAAGCGTTCTGGAAGTCGACCGGGAGCCGCATCGCCTACCGCAACCTCGCGATCTCGGTGCCCGCGCTGTTGTGCGCGTTCGCCGTCTGGGGCATGTGGGGAATCATCACGGTGCAGATGCGCAACCTGGGGTTCCCGTTCAGCGACGCGGAACTCTTCACGCTGACCGCGATCGCCGGTATCGCCGGCGCCACGATGCGGATTCCCGCGTCGTTCTTCATCCGCCTCGCAGGTGGCCGCAATACGATCTTTCTGACGACCGCGATGCTGCTGTCGCCTGCGATCGGCACCGGGATCGCCTTGCAGCATCCCGAGTGGCCGCTGTGGGTCTTCCAACTCATGGCGTTGTGGTCGGGCGTGGGCGGCGGCAATTTTGCGAGCTCGATGTCGAACATCAGCACGTTCTTTCCGAAGCGCCTGCAGGGCACCGCGCTCGGCATCAATGCCGGTGTCGGCAACTTTGGCGTCACGACGATGCAGATCGTCATCCCGCTGGTGATGACGGTCAGCCTCTTTGGCGCGCTTGGCGGCGAGCCGATGGTCCTGCAGAAGGACAGCGGCTGGATCTTCGGCAAGATCGCGGCCGGCACGCCGACCTGGATCCAGAACGCCGGGTACGCGTGGGTGCTGTCGCTCGTGCCCCTGTCGATCCTGTGCTGGTTCGGGATGAACAACCTGTTGACGGTCTCGCCCTCGATCGGCGGAACGGTTCCGGCCTTCCTGAAGATCACCTGGCTGTACACGCTGGCTTTCGTGCCCGCAATCTTCGTGCTGTACCTGTACCTGCCGGCACCCACGGGCCTCGGGCTGCTCAGCATGTGGGTCGCCATCCCGCTCGACATCATCCTGGCCCTGCTGGTGATGAAGCTCGCCGCCTTCGGCCCGATGAAGGAAAACGTCGCCCGGCAGTTCGAGATCTTCCGCGACAAGCACACCTGGTCGATGACGCTGCTGTACATCGTCACGTTCGGCTCGTTCATCGGCTTTTCGATGGCGCTGCCGCTGTCGATCGCGGTGATCTTCGGTGTCAGCCACGTACCCGGGCCCGATGGCGTGATCACGCACACGCTGAAGAACCCCAACGCGCCCTCGGCCTTCACCTACGCATGGATCGGCCCTTTCGTCGGCGCCGCGATTCGGCCGATCGGCGGGTGGATCTCCGACAAGGTCGGCGGTTCGATCGTCACGCAGATCATCTCGATCGTCATGGTGGTCGCCTCGATCGCTGTCGGCTACGTGATGATGCTCGCCTACACCTCGGCCACCCCCGAGCAGTACTTCGTGCCCTTCTTGCTGCTGTTCATCGTGCTGTTCGCGGCCAGCGGCATCGGCAACGGCTCGACTTTCCGCACGATCGGCGTGATCTTCGATCGCACCAAGGCGGGGCCGGTGCTGGGCTGGACGTCGGCGGTCGCCGCGTACGGCGCGTTCATCGCGCCGGTGGTGATCGGCCAGCAGATCAAGGCCGGCACGCCGCAGTACGCGATGTACGGCTTCGCCGCCTTCTACGCGGTCTGCATCGTGTTGAACTGGTGGTTCTATCTGCGGCGCGACGCGTACGTGAAGAACCCGTGACCCTTCGGATCAAAGGCGCCGCCCGGCGCGGACTGGAAACGACGCAACGCGGACTCGGAGATTTCAGATGAGCAACTTTCTCGACCGGCTGCTGTTCTTCACGAAGGAGCGCGAGCCTTTCGCCAACGGCCACGGCGTGGTCACGCAGGAGGACCGGCGCTGGGAGGACGGCTATCGCAAGCGCTGGCAGCACGACAAGATCGTGCGCTCCACGCACGGCACCAACTGCACCGGCTCGTGCTCGTGGAAGATCTACGTCAAGGGCGGCATCGTCACCTGGGAGACGCAACAGACCGACTATCCGCGCACGCGGCCCGACATGCCGAATCACGAGCCGCGCGGCTGCTCGCGCGGCGCGTCCTACTCCTGGTATCTGTATTCGGCCAACCGCCTCAAGTATCCGCTGGTTCGCGGCCGGCTGATTCGGCTGTGGCGCGAAGCGCGCAAGGGCGGCAAGGACCCGGTCGCCGCCTGGGCCTCAATCGTCGAGGACCCGACCAAGAGCGCCGAATACAAGTCCAAGCGCGGGCTCGGCGGTTTCATCCGCAGCACCTGGGACGAAGTCAACGAGATCGTCGCCGCCGCCAACGCGTACACGGTCAAGAAGTACGGCCCCGACCGCGTGATCGGCTTCTCGCCGATCCCCGCGATGTCGATGGTCAGCTACGCCGCGGGCAGCCGCTATCTGTCGCTGATCGGCGGCGTGTGCATGAGCTTCTACGACTGGTACTGCGACCTGCCGCCGTCGTCGCCGCAGACGTGGGGCGAGCAGACCGACGTGCCCGAATCGGCCGACTGGTACAACTCCACCTACATCGTCGCCTGGGGCAGCAACGTCCCGCAGACGCGCACGCCCGACGCGCACTTCTTCACCGAGGTCCGCTACAAGGGTGCCAAGACCGTCGCGATCACGCCCGACTACTCCGAGGTCGCCAAGCTCGCCGACGTCTGGCTGCATCCGAAGCAGGGCACCGACGCCGCGCTCGGCATGGCGCTCGGTCACGTGGTCCTCAAGGAGTTCCACGTCGAGCGGCAGGTGCCGTACTTCGACGAGTACGCGCGCCAGTACACGGACTTGCCGCTGCTGGTGCTGCTGAAAAAACAGGGCGATCGCTACGTCGCCGACCGCTACGTGCGCGCCTCGGATTTCGACGACAAGCTCGGCCAGAACAACAACCCGGAGTGGAAGACCGTCGCCGTCGACGAGGGCAGCGGCGAGATCGTGCTGCCGAACGGTTCGATCGGCTTTCGCTGGGGTGAGACGGGCGCGAACGCCGGCAAGTGGAACCTGCAAAAGCGTGACGCGCGCAATGGCCGCGAAGTGAAGCTGGCGCTGTCGCTGCTGGCGGGCGCGCACGAGATCGCGCCGGTGGCGTTCCCCTACTTCGGCGGCGTCGAAAACGAGCACTTCACGGCCAATCCGTTCAAGGACGTGCTGGTGCGCAACGTGCCGGCGCGCAGGCTGAAGCTCGGCGGCGAGGACGCGCTCGTCGCCACCGTGTTCGACCTGATGGTCGCCAACTACGGCATCGACCGCGCGCTCGGCGGCGATCATCTGCCGCGCGACTACGACGACAACGCGCCGTACACGCCGGCGTGGCAGGAAAAGATCACCGGCGTGCCGCGCGCCGCGGTGATCCAGCTGGCGCGCGAGTTCGCCGAGAACGCCGCCAAGACCCAGGGCAAGAGCATGGTGATCATCGGTGCGGCGATGAACCACTGGTACCACTCCGACATGAACTACCGGTCGGTCATCAACCTGCTGATGTTGTGCGGTTGTATCGGCCAGAGCGGCGGCGGCTGGGCGCACTACGTCGGGCAGGAAAAGCTGCGTCCGCAGACCGGCTGGACGCCGCTTGCGTTCGCGCTCGACTGGGTGCGCCCGCCGCGGCAGCAGAACTCGACCAGCTTTTTTTACGCGCACACCGACCAGTGGCGCTACGAGAAGCTCGGCGTGGACGAGATCCTGTCGCCGCTGGCGGAGCGCGAGCGCTTCCGCGGCAGCCTGATCGATTTCAACGCCCGCGCCGAGCGCATGGGCTGGTTGCCTTCGGCTCCGCAGTTGCAGACCAACCCGCTGCAGGTCTGCAGGGACGCCGCGGCCGCCGGCATGGAACCGAAAGACTACGCGGTCAAGGCACTGAAGGAAGGTCGCCTCAAGCTGTCGTGCCTGGACCCGGACAACCCGGCCAACTTCCCGCGCAACCTGTTCGTGTGGCGCTCGAACCTGCTCGGCTCGTCGGGCAAGGGACACGAGTACTTCCTGAAGCACCTGCTCGGCACCAGCCATGGCGTGATGGGCAAGGACCTGGGCGAGGAAGGCGCGGCCAAGCCGGTGGATGTCAAGTGGCACGACACGGCGCCGCAGGGCAAGCTTGATCTGCTGGTGACGATCGACTTCCGCATGAGCACGACGGCGCTGTATTCGGACGTCGTGCTGCCGACCGCGACCTGGTACGAGAAAAACGATCTGAACACCTCCGACATGCACCCGTTCATCCACCCGCTGTCGACGGCGGTGGATCCGGCATGGCAGGCGAAAAGCGACTGGGAGATCTTCAAGGGCATCGCGAAGAAGTTCTCCGAGGTGTGCGTCGGCCATCTCGGCGTCGAGAAGGATCTCGTGCTGACGCCGACGCTGCACGACACGCCGACCGAGCTGGCGCAGCCGCTCGACGTCAAGGACTGGGGCAAGGGCGAGGTCGATCTGGTCCCGGGCAAGACCGGGCCGCAGATGACGGTCGTCGAGCGCGACTATCCGAACACCTACAAGCGCTTCACAGCGCTGGGCCCGCTGATGACCAAGGTCGGCAACGGCGGCAAGGGCATCGCGTGGAACACCGTCGATGAGATCAAGGCGCTCGGCGATCTGAACGGCGTGGTGACCGAGGAAGGTCCGACCAAGGGCATGCCGAAGATCGAAACCGACATCGACGCCGCCGAGGTGATCCTGATGCTCGCGCCGGAGACCAACGGGCACGTCGCGGTCAAGGCCTGGGACGCGCTGTCGAAGGTGACCGGCATCGACCACAAGCACCTTGCGCTGCATCGCGAGGACGAGAAGATCCGCTTCCGCGACATCCAGGCACAGCCGCGCAAGATCATCAGTTCGCCCACGTGGTCGGGACTGGAAAGCGAGAAGGTCTCGTACAACGCGGGCTACACCAACGTGCACGAGCTGATTCCGTGGCGCACGCTGTCGGGCCGCCAGCAGTTCTACCAGGACCACCTGTGGATGCGCGCTTTCGGCGAAGGCTTCTGCGTATATCGGCCGCCGGTCGATCCGAAGGCGGTCGCTCCGGTGCGCGGGCTGCGGCCCAACGGCAACCGCGAAGTGGTGCTGAACTTCATCACGCCGCACCAGAAGTGGGGCATCCACTCGACCTACACCGACAACCTGATCATGCTCACGCTGAACCGCGGCGGCCCGGTCGTGTGGATTTCCGAGGACGACGCGCGCGCCGCCGGCATCGCCGACAACGACTGGATCGAGCTGTACAACGTCAACGGCGCGATCGCCGCGCGCGCGGTCGTCAGCCAGCGGGTCAACCCCGGCATGTGCCTGATGTACCACGCGCAGGAGAAGATCGTGAATACGCCGTGCAGCGAGATCACCGGCGCCCGCGGCGGCATCCACAACTCGGTCACGCGCGCGGTGGTCAAGCCCACGCACATGATCGGCGGCTACGCGCAGCTTTCTTACGGCTTCAACTACTACGGCACGATCGGCACCAACCGCGACGAGTTCGTCATCGTGCGCAAGATGGCGAAGGTCGACTGGCTCGACACGCCGACACCGGATGCGCTGGCGCAGGCGGCCGCAGCGGCGAATGCATAGACAACGGGAGTGCAGACATGAAAGTTCGCGCGCAGATCGGCATGGTGCTGAACCTCGACAAGTGCATCGGCTGCCATACCTGTTCGGTCACCTGCAAGAACGTGTGGACCAACCGGCCGGGCATGGAGTACGCGTGGTTCAACAACGTGGAGACCAAGCCCGGCATCGGGTATCCGAAGCAGTGGGAAAACCAGGACAAGTGGAACGGCGGCTGGGTGCGCAAGGGCAACGGCAAGATCGAGCCGCGCCAGGGCGGGCGCGCGCGCATCCTGATGAACATCTTCGCCAATCCGAACCTGCCGGAGATCGACGACTACTACGAGCCGTTCGACTTCGACTATGAGCATCTGCAAAGCGCGCCGGAAATGAGCGCGGCGCCCACCGCGCGCCCGCGTTCGCTGATCTCGGGCGAGCGGATGGAGAAGATCGAGTGGGGTCCGAACTGGGAGGAGATCCTCGGCGGCGAGTTTGCCAAGCGTTCGCTCGACGCCAATTTCGCCGAGATGGAAAAGCAGATCTACGGCGAGTTCGAGCGGACCTTCATGATGTACCTGCCGCGCCTGTGCGAACACTGCCTGAACCCCACGTGTGTGGCGTCGTGCCCTTCGGGTTCGATCTACAAGCGCGAAGAAGACGGCATCGTGCTGATCGACCAGGACAAGTGCCGCGGCTGGCGCATGTGCGTCTCGGGCTGCCCTTACAAGAAGATCTATTACAACTGGGCCACCGGCAAGGCCGAGAAGTGCATCTTCTGCTACCCGCGCATCGAGGCGGGGCAGCCGACCGTGTGCTCGGAGACCTGTGTGGGCCGCATCCGCTATCTGGGCGTGCTGCTGTACGACGCCGACCGCATCGAAGAAGCCGCCAGCGTCGAGCACGTGCGCAGCCTGTACGACGCGCAACTGCAGATCTTTCTCGACCCGAACGACCCGGCCGTCATCGAGCAGGCACGGGCCGACGGCGTTCCCGACGCGTGGCTGGAAGCGGCCAGGCGCTCGCCCGTCTACAAGATGGCGGTCGACTGGCGGGTGGCGCTGCCGCTGCACCCCGAGTACCGCACGTTGCCGATGGTGTGGTACATCCCGCCGCTGTCGCCGGTGCAGGCGCGGGTCGCCGCCGGCGCGATCGAGATGAAAGGCGAGCTGCCCGACGTCTCCAGCCTGCGCATCCCGCTGAAATACCTGGCCAATCTGCTGACCGCGGGCGACGAGGCGCCGGTGGCGCGCGCCCTTAGCCGCATGCTGGCGATGCGCGCGTTCATGCGCAGCCGTCACGTCGACGGGGTGGACCGCCCCGAAATCCTGCAGCAAGCCGGGCTGTCACTCGCCGAGGTCGAGGACATGTACCGGATCATGGCGATCGCCAACTACGAGGACCGCTTCGTGATCCCGACCACCCACCGCGAGTACGCGGAAGACGCGTTCGATCTGCGCGGCTCGTGCGGATTCACGCTCGGCAACCCGGCCGACGAGCGGCCGGGCGCGAAGAGCCTGTTCGGAGCCAAGCGCAAGGTCATCCGGATCAAGGAGGTTTCACGTGGCTGACGTCGCCTACAAGGCACTGGCCGCGCTGCTCGACTATCCGAGCGCACCGCTGCAGGCGAATCTGCCCGAAGTCGCGGCCGCGCTCGCGCCGCTCGGCGCCGGCCACATGCGCGCGCTGCAGCCGTTGCTCGACGAGATCGCGCGCGGCGATCTGATCGAGCTGCAGGAGCGCTACGTCGAAACCTTCGACCGCGGTCGACGCACGTCGCTGAACCTGTTCGAGCACGTGCACGGCGACTCGCGCGACCGCGGCCAGGCGATGGTCGACCTGCTGGCGATGTACCGCGAAGCGGGGCTAGCGCTCGCCAGCGACGAGCTTCCCGATTACCTGCCCGCGTTCCTCGAATACCTGTCGCTGCTGGACGCGCACGCCGCGCGCGAGCGGCTCGCCGACATCGCGCACATCCTGCAGGCGATCGGCGCCGCGCTCGCCCAGCGCGACAGTCCTTACAAGCGCGTGTTCGACGTCTTGCTGGCGCTCGCCGGCGCGGCGCCGCTCGCCGCCGCCGAGGTCGATGCGGCCGACGACACCAGCTTCGAAGCGATCGACGCCGCGTGGAAAGAGGAGCCGGTCAACTTCCTCGATGCACCTGCGCCGAACGGCGCCGCTTGCGGCAGGCCGCGTCCCGACGTCCAGAAGATCCAGATTCACCGGAGGCCCTGATGAGCTCTCTGAACACCTTCCTGTTCGGCATTTATCCGTACGTCTGTCTCGCTGTTTTTGGTTCCGGCGTAACGCGCTGCGCGCGTTAGCCTCCACCGAAAACAGCTCGAAAGGAGGATTCGATGAGTAGCCTCAACTTTCTCTTGTTCGGCATTTACCCGTACGTCTGTCTCGCTGTTTTTCTGATCGGCAGCCTGATCCGCTTCGATCGCGATCCGTACACGTGGAAGTCGGACTCCAGCCAGCTGCTGCGTACCGGGCAACTGCGACTCGGCTCGAACCTGTTCCACATCGGCATCCTGGGGATCTTCTTCGGCCACTTCGTCGGCCTGCTGACCCCGGTGCCGGTCTGGCACGCGCTTGGCATCGAAGCGCCGGCCAAGCAGATGCTGGCGATCGTCGCCGGCGGCGCCTTCGGCGTCTTGATGCTGGTCGGCCTGATCGTGCTGATGCACCGTCGTTACACCGAGCCGCGCATTCGCGCGACCACGACGACGATGGACTGGGTCGTGCTGTGGCTGCTCGCGATTCAGCTCGCGCTCGGCCTGTTTTCGCTGACGGTGTCGTGGCAGCACCGCAACGGTGCCGAGATGATCAAGCTGATGACCTGGGCGCAGCACATCGCGACCTTCCGCACCGACGCTGCAGGCTACGTGACCGACGCCGCACCCGTGTTCAAGCTGCACCTGGTGCTCGGCATGACGATCTTCCTCGTCTTCCCGTTCTCGCGTCTGGTGCACATCTGGAGCGGCTTCGCCTCGCTCGCGTATCTGACGCGTGCGTATCAGGTCGTCCGGTCGCGGCGGTGATGCTGCCCGCGCCGACGACCGTCGGGCGAAGGCCGGTAGCGAAGGGGCTCGGCGCCCTCCGTTCGCACGCTGGCCGCCGCCGGAAGCGATGCTGCCCGAAGCCCCGCCTGTGCGCCTAGGTGCCCCGCCGGTAACGCCGGCAACCCTGCCCCTGACCGACATGCAGACCCGACACCTTCGCGAACGCCTGCTCGAGCGCGCTGCCGCGCTCGGCATCGAACGCGACACGGAGGAGGCCACGCTCGACGCGCTTCTCGAGCGCGAGGTCGTCGTGCCGCCGCCGACCGACGCCGAATGTCGGCGCTACTACGCGCAGCACCGGCATCGGCTTCGCGCCGGCGCGGTGGCCGAGGTCGACCACATCCTGTTCGCGGTGACCGCGCACGTGCCGCTCGCGCCGCTGCGCGAACGCGCCGAAGCCGCACTGCGCGACGTGCTCGCCGCCCCCGATTCCTTCGGCGCACGGGCGGCGGAGCTGTCGAACTGCCCTTCGGGCCGCGTCGGCGGCAGCCTCGGCCAGATCGCGCGCGAGTCGGTCGCGCCCGAGTTCCGGCAGGCGATCGAGGCATTCGGCGCGACCGGCATCATCCCCAGGCTGGTCGAGACGCGCTACGGACTGCACGTGGTGCGCGTTTCTCGGTACGCGCCCGGCGAGCCCTTGCCGTACGAGGCGGTCGCCGAACGCATCGCCGCATATCTTGCGGACCGCAACCTGCGCGTCGCGCTGCGCGACTACGCGCACACGCTCGCGCACGACGCGCTCGACGAGGGCGCGCACACGCACTGAGCGGTTGGCGCATTCGCCGCAAATGCAGGAGCCGCCGCCCTCTCCCCCGCCCCGGTCCCGCTTCGCAGGCGAGGGCGGTTGACGGCGCTGCGCGGAGGAAGCGCTTGGACGATTTGCTCGCCCGGTTGGCGCGCTTCGAGCGCAACTTCTTTCCGCGCTACGAGAAGACCTACCGTCGTCTCGTCGACGAAGGCCAGCAGCCGAAGACGCTGTTCATCGGCTGCTCCGACTCGCGCATCGTGCCGTATGCGCTGATGGACTGCGGCCCGGGCGAACTGTTCATCGCCCGCAACGTCGGCAACCTGATTCCGCCGTGGGACATGTCCGCCGGCTTTCACGGAACCGCCGCGGCGATCGAGTTCGCGGTGTTGCAGCTTCAGGTCCATAACATCGTCGTCTGCGGACACAGCCACTGCGGCGCGATCCGCGGGCTGTACGACCCGCCGCCGACCGAGGCGCACCACCTGCTCAAGTGGCTGGAACTCGCGCGCGACGCCGCGGTGCCGGAGCCGGAGTCGCCGCAGGTGCTGCGCCGGATCGAACAGCGCTCGATCCTGTTGCAGCTCGAGCGGCTGATGAGCTATCCGATGGTTGCGCGGCGCGTGAGCGCCGGCGAGCTGTTCCTGCACGGCTGGTACTACGTGATCGAGGACGGCCGCGTACTGGTGTTCGATACCGAAGCGGGCGCTTTCGTGCCGCACGAACTGCATTCGAGCGGGCGCGCCGCCGTCGCGACCGGCAGCCGGGTGACCGAGATCGACGCGTCGCATTGGACGCGGTTTTCGAGCCCCGATCTCTGAGCGCGCGATGCGCCGACCGTCCGCCGGCCAGGCGAAGGCGGACAAACGGGTTCGTCGGTCCGTTCTTCGGGCGTCGGCACCCCGTTCGACGCATCGGCGGCAGCGGCAGATCCGGCGCCGACAGGCCGAGGCACGCCGACGCCCATCGCGGTTGCGCTGCAGCAGCCGAAGCTACAATGCTCTGAAGCTCGAAAGCTCAAAGCACTGTCAGACCGCGATGGACGAGAAGGCGACCGGCACGGGTGGCAAAGTCGGCGCGCGCAGGCATACCGAACGCGCGCCGGCGACGAACTTCATCCGCAACATCGTTGCGGAGGATCTCGTCCGCGGAACTTATGAGGACCGCAACTGGGCGGGCCGTCCCGGCATCTACGACATCCACGAGCACGCGCCGAAGGACCCGGCGAAGATCCGTACGCGCTTTCCGCCCGAGCCGAACGGTTATCTGCACATCGGCCACGCGAAGTCGATCTGCCTGAATTTCGGCCTGGCGCGCGACTTCGGCGGACGCTGCCACATGCGCTTCGACGACACCAACCCGGTCAAGGAGGATCAGGAGTACGTCGACTCGATCCTCGACGCGGTGCGTTGGCTGGGGTTCGACTGGGAACATCCGACACCCGCGGGCATCGAGCGCAACCTGTACCACGCCTCGGACTACTTCGAGGACATGTACCGCTTCGCCGAGCACCTGATCGCGACCGGTTACGCCTACGTCGACGAGCAGAGCGCCGAAGAAATGCGCGCCACGCGCGGCACGCTGACCGAGCCGGGGACGAATTCGTCTTACCGCGACCGGCCGATCGAGGACAACCTGCGGCTGTTCCGCGAGATGCGCGCGGGCAAGCACGCCGAAGGCAGCATGGTGCTGCGCGCCAAGATCGACATGGGTTCGCCCAACATCAACATGCGCGACCCGGCGATCTATCGCATCCGCTTCGCCGAGCACCACATGACCGGCAACGCGTGGTGCATTTACCCGATGTACGCGTACGCGCACCCGATCGAGGATGCGCTGGAGAACATCACGCATTCGATCTGCACGCTCGAGTTCGAGGACCAGCGGCCGTTCTACGACTGGACGCTCGAGCGCATCGTGCCGGTGCTGCGGAAGCCGCAGTTCGAAGCCGCCAAGCGGATGCTGGAGGAAATCGCCGCGCAAGGCACCGAGGCCAAGCGTCAGTTCGCTCTGCGCTGCCGCAACGTCGTGGAGCAACAACGCGACAAGCTCGGCCACTCGCGCTACGAGCGGCGCGTCGAGGCGATGTTCGCGAGCTGGGGCAAGAACCCGGATCTGGCGGTCAACGACGCCGACGAGCTGCTGAAGCTGCTGCGCGAGCACACCGAGTGCTTCACGCCGCTGCTGCAGGGCGCGCTCGACGAGCGCAAGCCCAACCCGTTCATGCTGCCGCACCAGCACGAGTTCAACCGGCTCAACCTGACGTACGTCGTGATGAGCAAGCGCAAGCTGATCCAGCTCGTCGAGGACAGGCACGTCGAAGGCTGGGACGACCCGCGCATGCCGACGATCGTGGGCTTGCGCCGGCGCGGCTATACGCCGCAGTCGATCCAGCTCTTCATGGAGCGCATCGGCGTCAGCAAGAGCCTGCAGTGGATCGACTACGCACAACTCGAGCAGGCGTTGCGCGACGATCTGGACGCGCGCGCGCCGCGCGCCACCGCGGTGCTCAGACCGATCAAGCTGATCCTCGACAACTATCCCGCAGGGCAGACCGAGGACTGCGTGATCCCCGTGCACCCGCACAAGCCCGAGATGGGCACGCGCACGATTCCGTTTGCGCGCGAGCTGTGGATCGAGGCCGACGACTTCATGGAAGATCCGCCAGCCGATTACTTTCGCCTGGCGCTCGGCACAGACGGCGCGCCGGGCAACCCGGTGCGGCTGCGCTTCGCGTACGTGGTGCGCGCCACCCGCGTCGAGAAGGACAAGGACGGCAACATCGTCGCCGTGCATGCGGAATACCTGCCCGAGACGCGCAGCGGCTCGCCGGGACAGAACAGCGTCAAGACCAAGACCGCCATCCACTGGCTGCCCGTGCATGCGAGCGTACCCGCCGAAGTGCGTCTGTACGACCGGCTGTTCACCGACCCGCAGCCCGACGCCGGCGAGAAGAACTACCTCGAACTGCTGAACCCCCACAGCAAGACCGTGCTGCGCGCCTATGTCGAAGCGTCGCTCGCCGCGGCCGCGCCCGACGACAAGTTTCAGTTCGAGCGCAACGGCTACTTCGTCGCGGATCGGAACGATCACACGCGCGAGCGGCCGGTGTTCAATCTAGCGGTGACGTTGAAGGATTCGTGGGGCAAGTGACGGGCGCGCGCGATCGTCGCGCACGGCGCCGATGCGCCCGCCGGCGCAGGTTTCGCCTGGTGGTGATCAAGGGTCGACCGCCGTGCGACCTCGCCGGCGGGCTCGCCCACCTCACGCGCCCGCAGTCGACGCTGCGCGCACCGTGCGCGCCCGCGCCAGCAGCCACCCGACGATCGACAGGTTCAGCAGGTTCCACGCGATGCCGTTGACGAATGCCGCGCGGTACGAGCCGGTCGCGTCGAACACCTCGCCCGACATCCAGCCGCCAAGCGCCATGCCGAACAGCGTGGCCATCACGACCCAGCCCACGCGCGTGCCGGCTTCCTGCGGTGTGAAGAGTTCGCGGACGATGATCGCGTAGCTCGGCACGATGCCGCCCTGGAACAGGCCGAACAGCGCCGAGATCACGTACAGCGACGCCAGCCCGTCGAACGGCACGTACAGCACCAGTGCCGCGCCCTGCAGCGCCGAGCCGAGCAGCAGCGTACGCAGACCGCCGACGTGATCGGCGATCCAGCCCGAAAGCAGGCGGCTCACGATGCCGAAGCCGAGCATCAGCGACAGCATCTGTGCGCCGGCCGCCGGGCCGTACCCGAGGTCGCCGCAGTACGCGACGATGTGAACCTGCGGCATCGACATCGCCACACAACAGGCCAGCCCCGCGATCACGAGCAGCGTCTGCAGCGCGGCGGGCGATAGGCCGAGCGGCCGCGGCGCGGACGATCGGGCCGGGCGTGCGACGCCTGCGTCGACCGCGCGCACGTAAGGCGCGCGCCTGCGCAGCACGAACGTCAGCGGCAGCAGCGCGACGAAGCACACGACGCCGATGATCATGTGCGTGCTGCGCCAGCCGACGGACTCGATGAGCTGCTGCACGATCGGCGGCCAAACGGTGCCGGCGAGGTAGTTACCGCTGGCGGTGATCGCGACCGCGAGTCCGCGCCTGCGCTCGAACCAGTGCGAGATGTCCGCGAGCAACGGGCCGAACATCGCGGAACTGCCGAGCGCGCCGATCAGCACACCCTGCGCCAGCGCGTAGGTGAAAAGCGTCGGCGCCAGGCCCGCGAGCACATAACCCGCGGCGAGCGAGAGCGTGGCACCGGCGAGCGGCCACGCGATGCCGTGGCGGTCCGACAGCCGGCCCATCAGGATGCCGCCGAAGCCGAAGCCGACCATCGTCAGCGTGTACGGCAGCGAAGCCGAACCGCGATCGACGCCGAAGTCGGCCTGTACCGCGGGCAGCGCCACGACCACCGACCACATGCCCACGCCGCCGAGCGTGGCGATCGCGAGCGAAGCCGCGAGCCGCCACCAGGTGGTGGGTGAGTCAACGACGCTGCTCTGGGCGCCTATGTGCGCGGGGTTCACGTTCGGTGCAGGCACGCCACGGGCCGGCTCCGAACCCGCAGACAGCGCGAGGATACCCGTCGACCTCGGTGCGACTGATCAGGCCGACGCCAGCGCCGCGGCCATAAAGTCGGCGAACGCGCGCACCCGCGCCGACCATTGATGCCGCTGCGGATACACGGCGTAGATGTCGGCATCCGGTGTGCGCCAGTGGCCGAGCACCTGGATCAGCCGTCCGTTGCGCAGGTAGTGCGCGATGTCCCACTCCGAACGCATCAGGATGCCGTGGCCGTCGAGCGCCCAGTGCACGGCGACTTCGCCGTCGTTGCTGCTCAGGTTGCCGCGGACTTTGATGGCCACCGTGCGCTCGGCCGGCCCGCGTCCGCCGATCAGCCGCCACACGCCGAAGGCGTCGTCGCCCTGGCGGATGCTGATGCAGTTATGGCGTGCCAGATCGGCCGGCACCTTCGGGGCGCCGCGCCGCGCCAGGTAGGCGGGAGCGGCGCACAGCACGCGCCGGTGCGCGGCGAGCCGGCGCGCGATCACGCGCGCGTCCGGCGGCGCGCCGAAGCGGATGCAGACGTCGTAGGCGTCGTCGGTCAGCGGCGGCGGAGTGGCCGACAACTGCAGGCGGACCTCGACCTGCGGATACCTGCGCACGAAGCGCGACACCGCGGGCGCCACGTGGCGGCGCCCGAAGCCGAGCGTGGCGTTGACGCGCAACAGCCCGCGCGGCTCGGCGCGCGCACTGCCGAGCAGCTCGGCCAGATCGTCCAGTTCGCTCAGAATGCGGCGCGCGTGCTGCAGGTACTGCTCGCCCTCGGGCGTCAGGCTGGTGCGACGCGTAGTTCGGTTCAGCAGCGCGACGCCGAGTCGCGCTTCCATCTGCGCCAGCCGCTTGCTGACGGCCGGCGTGGTGATGCCGAGCTCGCGCGCCGCCGCGCTCAGACTGCCGCAGGCGGCGAGCGTGGCGAAGAAGCCGAGGTCGGCCGGCTGGATGCGCGCGTGGGCGGGCCGCATTGTTGAACTGAAGTTAACGGCGCATTGCCATTCGGCGCGAGTTTTTCCCGAGCTGCGATCGTACAGTGGCGCCCGGCTGACGGAGCGTACGGATGAAGACCTATCGCATCGCCCTGATCCCCGGCGACGGCATCGGCAAGGAGGTCGTGCCGGCCGCCCGCCAGGTGCTGGAAGCGCTGGCCGCCGCGGACGGCCCGCTGCGTTTTGCGTTCACGGCATTCGACTGGGGCGGCGACTACTACCGCCAGCACGGCGCGATGATGCCGGCCGACGGGCTCGACGCGCTGCGCGGCATGGATGCGATCCTGTTCGGTTCGGCCGGCGATCCCGACATTCCCGATCACGTGACGCTGTGGGGGCTGCGGCTGGCGATCTGCCAGGGCTTCGACCAATACGCGAACGTGCGGCCGACGCGCCTCCTGCCCGGCATCGAATCGCCGCTGAAACGCTGCGCGCCGGGCGAACTGGACTGGGTGATCGTGCGCGAAAACACCGAAGGCGAATACGCGGGCGTCGGCGGCCGCGCACATCGCGGTCAGCCGCTCGAAGTCGCCACCGACGTCAGCATGATGACCCGCGCCGGCGTGGAGCGGATCATGCGCTACGCGTTTGCGCTCGCGCGCTCGCGGCCGCGCCGGAAGCTCACGGTGATCACCAAGTCCAACGCGCAGCGGCACGCGATGGTGATGTGGGACGAGATCGCCGCGCAGGTGGCGCGCGAGTTTCCGGACGTGACCTGGGACAAGGAGCTGGTGGACGCCGCGACCGCGCGCATGGTGATGCGCCCGGCATCGCTCGACACGATCGTCGCGACCAACCTGCACGCCGACATCCTGAGCGATCTGGCGGCCGCGCTCGCGGGCAGCCTCGGCATCGCGCCGACCGGCAACATCGACCCCGAGCGTCGTTACCCGTCGATGTTCGAGCCGATCCACGGTTCGGCGTTCGACATCATGGGCCAGGGGCTGGCGAATCCGATCGGCACGTTTTGGTCCGCCGTGATGATGCTCCAGCACCTCGGCGAGCCGGCCGCGGCGGCGAAGCTGATGCGCGCGATCGAAGCGGTGACGGCCGAGCCGAGACTGCATACGCGCGATCTGGGCGGCACGGCCACCACCGCCGAAGTCACGCGCGCGGTGTGCGAACGCGTCGCCGGATGAGCTTTTTCCGCGACACACTTATTTATCTTTGTCAAGATTGACCATCCTCGCGACACCGCCACTTTGCGAACGCGTTTCGCCGTCGCGGGCGCCGTTCCGGTCATGCCGAGCAGCGCGAGGGGTCCCGGCGATTCGAGCGGCAGAGATTCCTCGCCTGCAGCTCGGAATGACGAGGGGTTCGCGGAATGACGTCGGCGCAGTATGTGGACGACGGGCAGTTGGCACGCGTCACGTGGATGAGCAACACCGCATAGTCACAGAGGAGACGAACGATGAAACGAACGCTCGCAGTGCTGTTGCTGGGTCTAGCGTCGGCGGTTTCGGCGCAGACCTGTCCCGAGAAGAACATTCTCTACTGGCAGGCCTTCACCCCGGGCGGCGAGTCCGACCTGTCGGCGCGCCATCAACAGACGGTGCTGAAGAAGAAGTGCCCGGCGATCGAGACGATCATCCAGTACAAGCCAGGCGCGGGCGGCGGCCTGATGTGGGCGCAAATGAACCAGCTTCCGGGCGACGGCTACAACATCGTCGGCATCAATTTGCCGCACATCGTGTTCCAGCCGCTCGAGGGCCAGGTGCAGTACAAGACGGAGGACATTGTGCCTGTGTTCTGGTTCCACTACACGCCGGATGCGCTGGTGGTGCGTGAGGCGAGTCCGATCAAGAGCTTCGACGATTTCGTCAAGGCGGCCAAGGAAAGCCCGGGCAAGCTTTCGCTCGGCGGCTCGGGGTTGAACTCGGCCAACCATGCCGCGCACGAGCGGCTGAACAACGCGTTCGGCATCAAGACCACCTACATCCCGTTCAAAGGGACGGGCGAGATGACGACCTCGGTGTTGGCCGGGCACGTCGACGGCGCGATGACCTACACCGCGTTCGCGGTCAACAACAAGGGCCGCGTGCGGGCGCTCGCGGTGGCGATGGACAAACGCCATCCGCTACTGCCGGACGTGCCGACCTTCAAGGAGCTGGGCGTCGAATGGGTCGACGGCGCCTATCGCGGCATCGGCATGCCGAAGTCCACACCGCCCGAGCTGCGCAAGCGGATGTCGGCGTTGTGGGCCGCGCTGAACGACGATCCGGAGATGAAGGAGCTGGCGGCGAAAAGCGGCTTCGAGCTGATCAGCGTCGGCGTCGATCAGATGGACGCGTTCATGAAGGACAAGGTGCGGATCTACACGGACGCGGCGCGGCAGATGGGCCTCGGCAAGAAGTAGCCGCGCCGCTCGGCCGGCACGCGCTCACGCGATGTCGAGCACCACGTTGCCAATGGCCCGCCCGCTTTCGACCAGTTCGTGCGCCTCGGCGATCGCGGCAAGCGGCAGCCGCGCTGCGATGTTGTGCTGCAGGCTGCCCTGCTCGAGCCAACGCGTCAGTTGCGCGATCGCCGCCACACGGTCGACCGGCGCGAGGTTGTAGACGATGAAGAAGCGCACGCGCACGTTCTTCACGATCGCCGGGAAGAACGGCACCGCGATCTCCGGCTTGCTGCTGCCGTAGACGACGATGTCGCCTTCGGGCTTGACCACGCCGATCGATTCGGCGACGTTGGTGGCGAAGTCGACCTCGATCACGCGGTCCACCCCCTCGCCATCGGTCGCTTCGCGCACGCGCGTGCCCACATCGTCGCCGCGATAGTCGATGACGAGGTCGGCGCCGGCGCGCTCCGCAAGCGCGCCTTTCTGCGGGCTGCTGACCGTGGCGATGACCTGCCGTGCGCCGAGCAGCCGCGCCATCTGTACCGCGTAGTGCCCGACCGCGCCGGCGCCGCCCGTGACCAGCACCGACTTGCCCGCCACGCCGCCGTCCATGCGTACCGCGTGCAGCGCGGTGAGCGCCGGAATGCCGAGGCAGGCGCCGACGTCAAAGTCGACACCGTCGGGCAGCCGCACCGCCTGATGCGAAGGCAGCGCGACATACTGCGCGGCAGTGCCGAACGCGCGCTTCCACGCCGCGTTCCAGGTCCACACGCGTTCGCCGATGCGCGACGCGGGCACGCCTGGACCGACCGCGTCGATGACGCCCGCGCCGTCGCTGTGCGGGATGATCTTCGCGAACGGCAGCGTCGGATTGCGCAATCCGGCGCGGGTCTTCACGTCCGACGGATTGACGCCCGAGGTCGCGAGCTTGACGCGCACCTCGCCGGCACCCGGTTCGGGCGTCGGAAACTCGCCGAGGCGCAGCACTTCGCGCGCGGCACCGGTGCGATCGTAGTAAGCGGCCTGCATGCTTCGGATCTCGTGTGAAGGCTTTGGCGGGTGCGGCGGTTATAGCAGCGTGTCCTATTGAGGATTACGCAACCTCGCGACACCCCACCTTGCGAGTTCGCTTCGCGCTGGCTGTCGCCGAGTCTGTCATCCCGAGCGCAGCGAGGGATCTCGGCACTGCGAGCAGCGCAGATTCCTCGCCCTTGGCTCGGAATGACAAGTGCTGAGGCATGCGGGCGCCAAGCGGTTGGCAAGTGTCACGAGGATAAGAGATGGTCAATAGAAAGGCCTGTTCTTCTTCAGATCGAACTTGAACTCGACGGGAGCGCCGAGCGAACCGTCGGTTTTCTGCGGCCGGTAGGCGTATTCGACCTTGGCGAAACCGAGGCTCACGGTTTCGACCGGCGGCTGCGCATCGGCCGCGCTATCCGCGAGCGCGACCGAGGTCACGATCACGTCGGCGAGCTTGATCGTCATGTAGTCCTGCGACCCCGCGCCGCCACGCGCCACGCTGAGCACGGCAGCGCGAACTCTCCGCCCGGTCGCGCACGCCTTCCACAGTTCCGGCGAGGCGCGGTCGACGCGGTGCGTGAAGGTCAGGTCGGAGAACGTCGCCCTGCCTGCACCACCGCCCCCGCCCGTTGCGGCCGGGGCCGGATTCGCCGCGCCCCACGCCCAGCTCTCGACGACGATCTCGTCCTTGTGGCGGGCGGAAGTCGATTCGCCCTTGATGCCGTCGAGCTTCAAGTGGATGTCGGTCGGCGCCATCGCGGTTGTCCTCGGGATCGAGCCCGCACCTTACGCCGGACGACGCGCAAAACAAAGCCCGGCCGAAGCCGGGCTCTGGGTTTGCTTGCCGCGCGCGCGGCGCAGCAGGACCGGTCGCTGCGCCTGGCGGCGCCGACGCTCAGTTCACTGCCGGGGCACTGACGACCACGCGCTCGAGCGCGATCAGTTGCGGGCTGGCGCCCTCGTAGCGGGGCTGCATCGCCAAGACCGTTGCGCCGAGCACGGTGGTGCTGGTGACGAGCGCCAGGACAAAGGCGGCGAAGCGGGCTTTGGTCGGGACGGCGAAGTTCGTTTTCATGGTCCGGTCCTTTCGTTCGGGTTGCGTCGTTGCGATGAGCGAACTGTAGGCAGGCGCACCCGGCGGCGCGAGCAGATTGCGACGGATTGCGCAAATCGCGGCGCAAGCTGCAGACGCGGTTTTGTCGCGACGCAAGCCCGTTTTGCAGTTCATTCCGGCTTTTCGGCATTTCGTCGCGCGTGATTGCGGTTCGGCAGCGATTCCGCTGGGGCGATCCGTGCAACCCGGTATGCGCATCGGCGGCGAGCGGCCAACGCTCCGAACGCCTGCTGGCCGGTCACCGATCCGAGGGACACGCGGCGCGCACAGCGTCGCGTACCATGCTGCGCGCGGGCCGCTTTACCGCACGCCGGGTGAGGTGCATGGTCGAGGCCGCGCGGCGTATGTCAATCACGAGGAGGAAGAAGGATGAAAAAGCTCGTAATGGCTTCTGCCGCTTGCGTGCTGGTGCTGGGCGGATGCGCGCAGTTCAAGTTCAGGATGCCGGATCCGACCCGTCCGCTGGTAATCGTCTCTCCCGCCGGCTACCTGGTCGTCAACCAGGAACCGATCGTCGTCGCCCGCGAAGCGGGCAAAGAGGCGACGATCACCTGGCGGCTGCCGCCGACCGGCACCGTGCGCTTCGACGAGCGCGGCATCGTCATCGAAGGCATGGTCAAGACCGGGCCGAAGCAGGGACAGCGGAAGCTGCCCGCGCCCGACACCAGCCAGAACCAGTTGTTCAAGTGCGAGACGAGCCAGGACCGACTCGAAGCGACGTGCCGGATCTCGCGTGACGTCAGGTCGGGTTTCTACGCTTACACGATCAACGCGCGAGACGGTGCGCGTCGGATCGTGCTCGATCCGACGATCATGGTCGAGTAGGCCGCGCCGTCCGCCGGGATCAACCTACGGCGCGCAGCCAGTCGCGCGCTGCGTCGATTGCTTCCTCGTAGGCCAGGGTCCGACCCACCCTCTCGGCATTCGCATAAGCGGCATCGCCGAGGGCAGAGCGGATGCGAGCGATCAGCGGCAACAGGAAGGCGTCGTCGGCCGGGTCGCGGTGCAGCCCTGTCTTCTGCGCCTGCGTCTCGGCTGCGCCGAAGAAGCGCGCCGCCGTCAGTGCATCGCCGCGCAGGCATGCATATGCACTCGTGACCTCGAGCGCGCTCTGGCCGACCGGCTTCGAACCGATCGCCATCGCGATGTCGAGCACTTCGAGCAACGTCTCCGTTACGCCTGCGATCGCGCCGCGGCTAATCGCCAGCATTGCCTTGTTCAGCAGCGCGATTGCGATGCTGTCCCGATCGCCGAGCGCGCGCGCGATCGCCAGCACGCGTTCGCACAGGGGTTCGGCATCGTCGAGCTTCCCTTCGACGCGACGCAGCTGCGCAAGCGCATTCATCGCCGCCGCGAGCGTGCGCTCGTTGCTGTGCCGAGCCGAGAGTTCGACCGCTTCTTCGAGATAGACCCGTGCACTGCGCAGATCGCCATCGCCGAGACAAGCCATTCCGAGCGGCTGCAACGCGGCCGCCACGCGCGCCTGGTCGCCCATCTCGCGCGCAACCGCGAGGCTTTCGGCCAGATATCGGCGCGCCTCGCGGTATTGACCGCGATAAAAGTAGAACTGCCCCGCGACGGCGAGCCCTCTGCAGCGCCAGAGGCCGCTCGCCTGCGGCCGCGCCAGCGCCTCGATCGCAAGTCGCTCGCCCAATGCGAGCAAGCCGCGACTCAATAGATAGAACTTGATCGAAAAGACGAGCTGCAGTCCGAGCTCGGCGCCGCCGACCGCACGCTCGCACCACGCGTGCGCCGCCAGCACGTTGTCGAGTTCGCGGTCCAGCCGCTCCAGCCAGACGCCCTGTTCGGGGCCGACCAGTTCGGCGCGCGCCGCCTCTGCGAGCCGAACGTAGTAGGCGAGGTGACGTTCGCGCGCCGCATCGACGCCGCCGGCTTCTTCGAGCTTGCCGTGTGCGTACTGGCGCACGGTCTCCAGCATCCGGTACCGATCGCTCTCGATGTCGGCGATGACCAGCGATTTTTCGACCAGGCGCGCCAGCAGGTCCAGCACGTCGGCGGCGTCGATTTCGCCGCCGGCGCCGACCGCCTCGGCGGCCTCCAGCGTCCAGCCGCCGGCGAAGACCGACAGACGCTGCAACAGCGTGCGCTCGGGCGGCGCGAGCAGGTCGTACGACCAGTCGATCAGCGCGCGCAGCGTACGCTGGCGCGGCAGAACGGTGCGGTCACCGGTGACGAGCAGCTTGAAGCGTTCGTCGAGCCGCGCGGCGATCGCCTCGACCGACAGCGCACGCGTGCGCGCTGCCGCGAGTTCGAGCGCAAGCGGAATGCCGTCGAGCTGATGGCAGATCGCGGCGACGGTGCGCGCGTTGTCCGCGGTGAGCCGGAACGCCGGCTGCGCGGCAACGGCGCGGTCGACGAACAGACGCACAGCGTCGCTTGCGGCGAGCGCCTCCGCTGCCGCCTGCGCCCGCGGATCGGGCGCGGCGAGCGGCGCGAGCTGGAACACCGTTTCGCCGGCGATCTGCAGCGGGTCGCGGCTGGTCGCGAGGATCTTGACCCTGGGCCCCGCCTGCAGCAGGCGCTTGGCGAGGTCCGCGCACGCGTGCACCAGGTGTTCGCAGTTGTCGAGGATGATCAGCAGCGCGCGGTCGCGCGCGAACTTCAGCAGCGCATCGAGCACGGTGCCGCCGGCTTCCTCCTTGACGCCGACCACCGAAGCGATCGCCTGCGGCACGAGCTGCGCGTCCGCCAGCGGCGCCAGCTCGATCAGCCACACGCCGTCCGGATAATCGTCGAGCACTTCGGCGCCGAGTTGCACCGACAGCCGCGACTTGCCGATCCCGCCCATGCCGGCGAGCGTTACCAGACGGTTGGCCGCGAGCAGCCGCCGCACGTCGGCGAGTTCGCGGCTGCGGCCGACGAACGAGTTCAACTGCTGCGCGAGGTTGTTCGGCCTGGCTTCGAGCGAACGCAGCGCCGGGAACTGCGCGCGCAGCCGCGGGTGGACGACCTGGTAGACGCGTTCGGGTGCAGCCAGGTCGCGCAGCCGCACGGCGCCCAGATCGCGCAGCGACACGTCCGCCGGCGGAGCGGCGCGCACCGCGTCGGCCACCGCCTGCGACACGAGGATCTGACCGCCGTGCGCCGCGCTCATGATGCGCGCCGCGCGGTTGACCGCGCGGCCGTAGAAGTCGCCGTCGCGCCGCTCGTCCGCGCCGCAGTGCAGGCCGCAGCGGATCTTCAGCGCGAGGCCGTCGTCGGCATCGGGGGCGGCGAGCGCAAGCTGCATGTCGACCGCAGCGGCGAGCGCGTCGCGCGCGCTGTCGAACGCCGCGTGTACGCCGTCGCCGGTGGTCTTGACGATCGTTCCGCGATGACGCTGAACCGCCGCGTGGCACAGCGCGTCGTGCCGCGCGAGCGCAAGTCGCATCCGCTCGGGCGCTTCCTCCCACAGTCGGGTGCTGCCCTCGATGTCGGTAAAGAGATATGTGACGGCGGCCGGTTCGATCACGTGACGGTCCGGTCGATGCGGCGGATCGGCTGGCCTGCTCGCTCAGTCTCGGCCCTTGCCCTTGCC
>JBBIQI010000010.1:0-3580 GCA_037442465.1 Burkholderiales bacterium | reverse complement strand
GCCCTTGCCCTTGCCGCGACCGCGGTCGTCGTCGTCGCGCCCGCGCCGATCGTCGCCGCGGCGCACGTGCTGGTCGTACCAGTCGTGACGCACGAAGTACACCGGATAGCCGCACGCCTTGTACCTGTGGCAGTGCTTCGCCCAGTTCTTGCGGTGGCCATAAGGCACCCAAAGGTAGATCGGCTGCACGACGACGTGCGGCGGCGGCGGCGCGACGATCACCGGTTGCGGAACGATTACCGCAGGCTGCGGAAAGCGCCCGATGTCGATGCGACCGTACACGCCGGGCTGGCTGATCTCGACGGTGACGCCGACATCGGCTGCATGTGCGGCCGGCACGATCGTCAACACTGCGATTGCCGTCGCGAACGAGCGTTTCATGGCGATACCTCGTGTGAGCGGTGGACAGCGCAAGGTTACCGCCAGTCCGGGGCGCCCGGACTGAACCGGCGCAGGTGGCCGGCGGCACGTGCCTCGCTCGCCCGCGCAGCGGGCCGTCGCCCGGATCTGCGGCGCGCGCGGCGCAGCACCGCTTCACCCAAGTTTGCTCGCGTACATCCGCGCCGGCGCGCCTGCGGGCTCGGTTGCCGTGTCCGCCGCGGGCAAGCCGGCCGACACGCGGGCGCCGCTCACACGTCGCGCACGATCACGCCTTTCCAGAACGCCACGCGATCCTTGATCGAGCGCGCGGCCTCGGTGGGCTCGGGGTAGTACCAGGCGGCGTCCGCGTTCTCGCGGCCGCCGACGCGGATCGTGTAGTAGCTCGCGGTGCCCTTCCAGTGACACACCGTATGCGTCGGGCTGTCCACGAAATACTCGCGCCGCAGCGACGCCGCCGGAAAATACGCGTTGCCTTCGACCGTCACGATGTCGTCGGATTCGGCCAGCACCGCACCGTTTCATTCCGCACGCTTCATCCTCGACCTCCCTTGCCGGGTGCGCCCCAAAAATAGTGTTCGACAACGCACGAAAAACCGCGTACTCTTCGCCCTGCTTTCGTTTGAGTGTCTGTTTTCCTCCGGTTTCTCCTGGCCCGTTTGTTTGTTCGCTGAACAACGGCGCGTCCTCGGTCTCCCAGGTTGACGTTGCTTGATCGTTTGCTCGTCGCGGCGGCATGTGCTCCGCGATCGATTCTTCAACCCATTTTCCTATCGAGGAACGTAACTATGGCTACCGGTGTCGTCAAATGGTTCAACGACGCAAAAGGTTTCGGATTCATCACGCCCGATGACGGCGGCAAGGATCTGTTCGCGCACTTCTCCGAGATCCAGGCGGGCGGCTTCAAGTCGCTCTCCGAGGGTCAACGCGTGGAGTTCGTCGTCAAGCAGGGTCAAAAAGGCCCGCAGGCGGCAGAGATTCGCGTCGTCTAAGACCGAATCGCAGCGAGAAAACCGCGGCACTGCGCCGCGGTTTTTTTTCGCCGGCGCCGAATCGCACGGCCTAGCGAACGCGCGCGACGCGCGATCGCGTAATGCGGCGCGGAACCTCTGTGGCCATCTTCCGGTCAGAATTCGAGTTCACTATTTCTGCCGTTACGGCGGAAGTCGCAGCGCGCCAGAACAAGCAACGACAACCGGGCGCGACCCGCGACCGCTGCGCCGACATCGACCAAGGAGGATTTGCATGCGAACAGCCGTTCGCCTGGATGCACTTCACTTTCACGAACTGGTCACTCACTTTCTCGCGCTGCCGCCACAGGATCGGCGGCTACGCTTCGGCCGCGCGATGACCGACGAGGCGCTCGTCGAGTACGTCGGCGGCATCGACTTCCAGCGTGACGTCGTTTACGGCGCGGTCGATCCGGTGCTCGACATCGCCGGCGCATTACATCTGGCGTGCGGCGAAGACGGGATCGAGCTTGGACTGAGCGTGTTGCCGCAGGCGCGCGGCGCCGGCATCGGCACCCGCCTGCTCGAACAGGCGGCACAGGAGGCGCGCCAGCGCGGTGCGGCGCGGCTGTACGTGCGCGATCTGGCGCGCAACGACGCGATGCATCGCCTGGCGCGGCGCGCCGGCGTGTCAATCGTGACAGCCCATCACGGTGCGGACGGCGCCCTTCAGCGGGCGCTCGCCGCGCAGCGGGCTGCGCTCGGCGCAACGGCCCCGGTCGTTCTCGTCGATGCGACCCTGCGCGCGCCAGCGCGATCCGTCGCGCGTCCGACCGCCTCCCATTCGGTTCGCCGCTGCGAGTCGCGCTTGTAAGCGGCACTTCGGCGCAACCCTTGGGACGCGACGGCGGCGACGCACCGCCTCCATGACGGACCGCGGCCGCCGGCGACGTTGTGTCCGCGGCGCGTGCACCGGTCTCACCACGCCCGGCTGCCGGCGCCGCCTCGGGCACGCGGCGCTATGCTGAACCCGATGTCTCGGTTTCTACGCACCCTCGGCTATGCGCTCGTCGCACTGCTCGTCGTCGCCGGCGGCACGCTTGCGCTGACCTGGGCGCCCGATCGGCCGCCCGAGGCGCTGATGACGCGCTGGGCGCCGCCGCCGTCGACGTTGCTTGCGCTGCAGGGCATGGCCGTGCACATGCGCGACGTCGGCCCGCGCGACGATCCGCTGCCGATCGTGCTGCTGCACGGCACTGCGGCAAGCCTGCACACGTGGGACGGCTGGGCTGCCGCGCTGGCAGAGCAGCGGCGTGTCATCACGTTCGACCTGCCGGGCTTCGGACTCACCGGCCCCGAACCCAGGGGCGACTACCGCATCGAGCGTTACGTACAGTTCGTCGTCGGACTGCTCGATACGCTGGGCGTCAAGCGCTGCGTGCTGGGTGGCAACTCGCTCGGCGGCGAAATCGCGTGGAACACCGCGCTCGCCGCGCCCGACCGCGTCGAGCGGCTGATCCTGGTCGATGCGGTCGGCTATCCGCTCGGCTTCCTCGATCTGCCGCTCGGCTTCCAGATCGCGCTGATTCCGGGGCTCAGCCGCCTGACCGAAATCGCGCTGCCGCGTCCGCTGGTCGCCGCGAGCGTGCATACCGTCTACGGCGCCGCCGCGCGCGTGACCGCGGACGTCATCGACCGCTACTACGAGCTGGCACTGCGCGCGGGCAACCGGCGCGCGCTCGTGCAGCGGCTGCGCCAGGCCGACAACACCGACCGTAGCGCGCGCATCCGCGCGGTCGCGCAACCGACGCTGATCCTGTGGGGCGGGCGCGATCGGCTGATCCCGCCCGCGCACGGCGAACGCTTCGCGCGCGACATCCGCACAAGCCACTACGTGCGCTTCGACGACCTCGGCCACGTTCCGCAGGAAGAAGACCCCGCCCGCACGGTCGCCGAGGTCAAACGCTTCCTCGGGCTGTGAACCCAACGTCGGTCCGGCGCAACGCTTCTTCGGCGCACGCATCGCCGCGATTGACCCGCGCCTGCTTGCGCAGCACACTGCGCGCCTCGCTCCCTGAGCGCCATTTCCCGACGGAGGCGCCATGTCCAATTCAGTCATTGCTCGCTAGTCGGCCGCTTCCGCACTGACGTCGGGCTTGCTGCCTGCGCCGCCGCCCGGCGGCCGACCGATCCGATTCGCCATTCGCCCTGCGACGCTGCGCGTTTGCAGGATTGCCTTCGCTCGCGCGCTG
>JBBIQI010000009.1:0-35212 GCA_037442465.1 Burkholderiales bacterium | reverse complement strand
GGAGCCTGTATCTGCGACAGGCGTGGGCCGCGCGCTGCCGGCGTCGACGGATGCGCTAGACCATGACGCGTCGCCTGCCGCTGGTCTGGGCGCCGCTGGCGGCAGCCGGGGTGCTCGCGTTCGCGCTCGGCCTGGGCGGTGTGCAGACCGGCTTGCTGCTGGGCGTCGCGGCCTTCGCCGGCCTGGCGCTCGCACGCCGGCCGCTGTCGCTGATGCTGGCCGCATGGGCGCTCGCGGGTGCCACCGCTTTCGGTCTCAGCGCCGGGGTGCTCGCCGGGCTGCTCGGGCTTTCGGTGCGCGCGATGCTCGCAGCGGGAACCCGTCACTGGGCCGGCAACACGCTCGCGGTCGTCGCCATCGCGCTCGCCACGCTCGGCATACTCGTCGCGACGGTGGCGATGATCGCGCACCGCGGTGACGAGGAGCGCTGATTCTCACGCCGGCGCAAGCCGGCCGCCGCGCAACCGCAGCACGCGGTCGCACTTGGCGGCAAGCTCCGGATCGTGCGTGACGATCACGATCGCGGTGTGCAGCTCGCGCGCCAGCCCGACGAAGACGTCGAACACCGCGCGCGCGGTATCGCGGTCGAGGTTGCCGGTCGGCTCGTCGGCCAGTACGCACGCCGGCTGCGTGACGATCGCGCGTGCGATCGCCGTGCGCTGGCGCTCGCCGCCCGACAGCTCCGCCGGATGATGCAGCAGTCGCTCGCCGAGCCCGACGGCGGCGAGCGCATCGCGCGCACGCGCGCGTGCGGCGGCAAGCGCCATGCGGCGGATCGCCAGCGGCATCGCGACGTTGTCGAGTGCGGTGAACTCGGGCAGCAGATGATGAAACTGGTAAACGAAGCCGAGCCGCTCGTTGCGCACGCGTCCGCGCTCGTCGTCGCCGAGCGTGGCAATGTCGCGCCCGTCGATCGCCACCGTGCCGGCGTCGAGCGAATCGAGTCCGCCGAGACAGTGCAGCAGCGTGCTCTTGCCCGAGCCCGAAGCGCCGACGATCGCGATGATCTCGCTCGCGCCCACGTCCAGATCGACGCCCTTGAGCACCTCGACCGCGAGCGGGCCTTCACGGTAGGCCTTGCAGACGCCGCGTGCGGCGATGACTTCAGACATCGATGCGTACACCTTCTCGCCCCCGCGGCAGGACGGGCGGGCGACGGTGCGGGCGGCCGCACTCAGTCATAGCGCAGCGCCTCGGCCGGCCGCGTGCGCGCCGCGCGCCAACTCGGATACAGCGTTGCCACCAGCGACAGCGCGAGCGAGATCAGCGTGATCGGCACGATGTCGCTCGCGCGCGGGTCCGACGGCAGCGCGCTGATGAAATAGATCTCGCGCGGCAGGAACTGCACGCCGAACAGTCGTTCGATCGCCGGAACGATCACGTCGAGGTTGTTCGCCAGCAGCAAGCCGCCGGCGACACCGAGCGCGGTGCCGATCACGCCGATCAGCGCGCCCTGCACCACGAACACGGCCATGACGCTGCGCGGCGGCGCGCCCAGCGTGCGCAGGATCGCGATATCGGCCTGCTTCTCGGTGACCGTCATCACCAGCGTTGACACGAGGTTGAACGCCGCGACCGCCACGATCAACGTCAGGATGATGAACATCATGCGTTTTTCGGCCTGCACGGCGGCGAAGTAGACGCGGTTCTGACGCGACCAGTCGGCCACGCGCAGCCCGGGCTCGAGCGCGCCCGCGAGCTGCGCGGCGACCTGCGGCGCGCGCTCCATGTCGTGCAGCCGCAGCCGGACTCCGGTCGGACCGTCGACGCGGAACAGACGCTGCGCGTCGCCCAGATGGATCAACGCGAGCGCGCTGTCGAACTCGAAGTGTCCCGACTCGAAGGTCGCGACGACACGGAACTGTTTCAGCCGCGGTACGACGCCCGCCGGCGTGACCGTGCCCTGCGGCGCAATCAGCGTGACCTTATCGCCCGGCATCACCGCGAGCGCGCGCGCCAGCTCGAGCCCGAGGACGATGCCGAACTCGCCGTCGGCGAGATCGGAGATCTTGCCGCCGATCAGCTGCCGCGCAATCTCGGTGACCTGCGGCTCGGCCTGGGGATCGATGCCGCGGATCAGCGCGCCGCGCACCACGTCGCCGCGCGCGATCATCGCCTGCGCATTGACGTACGGCGCGGCCGCCGCGACCTCGGGGTTTTTTTCCGCCTGCGCCGCGATGCGCCGCCAGTCGTCGAGCGGCCCGCCGAACGCCGTGATTTCGACGTGCGACAGCGCGGCCATCATGCGCGCGCGCACCTCCTTCGTGAAACCGTTCATCACGCTCAGCACGACGATCAGCGCCGTCACGCCGAGCGCGATGCCCGCCATCGAAATCGCGGAGATGAACGAGATGAACGCGTTGCGCCGCCGGGCGCGGCGCCCGGCGCGCGTATAGCGCAGGCCGATGCGTATTTCGTAGGGGAGATTCAAAGGGGGCTTCCGCAGGCGCGCGCATTCTATCGAAGCGACCGTGCAACGAGCGCGCACCGCTCCGTACAATCGAGCGCATGCGTTGGTTCGTCGTCGCCCCTGGTGCGCTGGTTCCCGCGGGCGTCGCCGCCGCGGTGCGCGAGTCCGCGGCGCCACGCCTGCTTGCGCGCCTGGCGCGGTCCACACGCGGCGCCGAGGCCGCCGGCGGCGACACGGCGACGCTGCCGCACCTGGACTGGCTGTGGCGCACCTTCGGCGGATCGACGGCCGCGCCGGTCACCGCGCCCTACGCGTGGCGTGCGCTCAACCGCGACAGCGCCACGAACCCGAGCCCGGCATCGCAACTGTGGTTCTGCGAGCCGGTGCACTTTGCGATCGCGCGCGACCATCTGCTGGTCGCGTCGCTGGCCGCGGCGCCGCTCGCCGCGAACGAAGCACAGGCACTCGCCGCCACCGCCGACGAAGCCGCGCGCGAGGCCGGCGCGGCGCTGCGGCTGATCGACCATGGACACTGGTTCCTCGACGTCGATCCCCCCTGGCAGCTCGACACGGTGCCGCTGACGGCCGCGCTCGGCCGCTGCGCGCACGACGTGCTGCCCACCGGCGCGGACGCGGCGCGTTGGCGTAGGCTGCTGAACGACATCCAGATGCGCTGGCACATTCATCCGGTCAACGCGGCGCGCGAAGCGCGCGGCCTGCCGACCGTCAACGCGCTCTGGCTGCACGGCGGCGGCGTCTGGAACCCGCTGCCGCGCGCGCCGTTCAAGACGCTGCTCGCCGACGACCCGGTGCTGCGCGGATGGGCGCTGGCAGCCGGACTCGCGCCGTCGGCGCTGTTGTCGGCGGAGGCCACACCGCCGGCCGACGGCGACGCCTTGTGTATGTGGGACGCCTTGCAGCCGAGCGCATCGGCCGAGGACTGGGCGGCCTGGATGGACCTGCTGCCGGCGTTCGAGCGGTTTGTCGAATCGGTCTGCGCGCGCGCATTCGGCAGCCGCTTTGCGTCGGTGGAACTGGTGCTGACGGGCGCTCGCACGACGCGCCGCTTCACGCTTGGCGCGCGCGACGGCTGGCGCATCTGGCGACGGGCGCGGCCGGCCGAGCTGCTGCGCGAGGCTCACACCGAATGAACGCCAGGCTCGTTGAACGCGACTACGATCCCGCCGCCGCGCGCCGGCTGGAGGCGGCTGGTCTGCCCGCACCGCTCGCACGCGCGCTCGCCGCTCGCGGGATCGGCTCGGTGCGCGAGTTGGCAATGGCCACGCGCGAGCTGATCGCCCCTGGCGAGCTGTCGCAGGTCGACGCCGCGGCGCGTCTGCTCGCCGCGGCGATCGATCAGGGCAAGCGATTGCTGATCGTCGCCGATTACGACTGCGACGGCGCCACGGCCTGCGCGGTCGGGCTGCGCGGGCTGCGCGCCCTCGGCGCGCAGGTCGATTACCTGGTACCGAACCGCTTCGAATACGGCTACGGGCTGACGCCGGAGATCGTCGATTTGGCCGCCGCGCGCTCGCCGCGTCCCGAGCTGCTGATCACCGTCGACAACGGCATCGCCAGCGTGGCCGGCGTGGAGCGCGCCAACGCGCTCGGCATCGACGTGCTGATCACCGATCACCATCTGCCGGGCGAACGGCTGCCGGCGGCGCGTGCGATCGTCAATCCGAATCAGCCGGGCTGCGGCTTCCCGAGCAAGCACCTGGCCGGCGTCGGCGTGATGTTCTACGTGCTGCTCGCGCTGCGCGCCGAGCTGCGCAGGCGCGGCCGCTTCGACGAAGCGACGCAGCCACGGCTCGACACGCTGCTCGATCTGGTCGCGCTCGGCACAGTCGCCGACGTCGTGCGGCTCGATCGCAACAACCGCATTCTGGTGGCCGCCGGGCTGGAGCGCATCCGCGCCGGTCGCATGCAGCCGGGTGTCGCCGCGCTGTTCCAGGTCGCAGGACGCAGCGCGCGGCTCGCGCAGGCTTCCGACCTCGGCTTCGCGATCGGCCCGCGCATCAACGCCGCCGGCCGGCTGACCGACATGACCGTCGGCATCGAGTGCCTCACCACCGACGATGCGGAGCGCGCGCTGGCGCTGGCGCGCCAGCTCGACGAGTTGAACCGCGAGCGGCGCGCGATCGAAGCCGACATGCAGCTCGACGCGCTCGCCGAACTGCAGGATTCTGTGCCGGACGGACAGCGCACGATCACGCTGTTCAACGAGGACTGGCACCAGGGTGTGGTCGGGCTCGTCGCCGCGCGCATCAAGGAGCGCTACCACCGGCCGACGATCGCGTTCGCCCGCGCCGACGAATCGACGCTGCGCGGCTCGGGCCGCTCGATCGAAGGCGTGCATCTGCGCGACACGCTCGACCTGGTGACCAAGGCCGCCCCCGACCTGATCGAGCGCTTCGGCGGGCACGCGATGGCCGCCGGGCTGACATTGAAGGCCGAGCGCTACGAGCCGTTTACGCGCGCCTTCGAGGCGGCCACGCGCGCCAGCGCGGAGGCCGTGCACTTCGCGCGCACAGTCGCCACCGACGGCCCGCTCGCCCCCGCAGACATCGGACTCGCGCTGATCGAGGCCACCGAGCGGCAGATCTGGGGCCAGGGCTTCCCGCCGCCGCTGTACGCGAACGAATTCATCGTCGCCGAGCAGCGGCTGGTCAAGGACCAGCATCTGCGGCTGACGCTGGAGCTCGCGGGCAGGCGCTTCGCTGCGATCTGGTTCAAGCGAACCGAATCGCTGCCCGGGCGGGCGGTGCTTGCCTACCGTCCCGTCCTCGACGAATACCAGGGCACCCGACGCGTGCAGCTCGTCATCGAGCACATCGGCTGAGGACGCCGCCTCGCTACCTATAATGCGCGGCTCAATCGAGGAAAGAACCGACGATGGAAGCCGAACGACTCAATCAGATCGCCGCCACACTCGCGGAGCTGCAGGCGCGGCTCGCGGACCTGCGGAGGTATCTTTGACGTCGACGCCAAGGAGCGTCGCCTCGCCGAGGTAACCCGCGACCTCGAGAACCCCGCGGTCTGGAGCGAACCGAAGCGCGCGCAGGAGTTGGGCCGCGAGAAAAAGCTCCTCGAGGAACTCGTCGGGCGCATGCAGCGGCTCGACGGCGGCCTGCGCGACTCGACTGAACTCTTCGAGATGGGCCGCGCCGACGGCGACGACGCCACCCTCGTTGCGGTCGAGGCCGACGTGCGCGCGCTCGCGAAGGAGATCGCTGGTCTCGAATTCCAGCGGATGTTCAGCAATCCGCTCGACCCGAACAACTGCTTCATCGAGATTCAGGCCGGCGCCGGCGGCACCGAGGCGCAGGATTGGGCGGCGATGCTGGAGCGCATGTACCTGCGCTACTGCGAGCGGCGCGGCTTCAAGACCGAACTGCTGGAGGAGACCGAAGGCGAAGTCGCCGGCATCAAGGGCGCCACGATCAAGGTCATCGGCGACTACGCGTACGGCACGCTGCGCACCGAGACCGGCATCCACCGGCTGGTGCGCAAATCGCCCTTTGACGCCAACGCGCGCCGCCACACCTCCTTCGCCAGCGTGTTCGTCTACCCGGAAGTGGACGAGTCGATCGAAGTGGAGATCAACCCCGCCGATCTGCGCATCGATGTCTATCGCGCCTCCGGCGCCGGCGGCCAGCACGTCAACAAGACCGAGAGCGCGGTGCGCATCACGCACATCCCGACCGGCATCGTCGTGTCCAGCCAGAACGACCGCAGTCAGCACCGCAACCGCGCCGAAGCGATGGCGATGCTGAAATCCAAGCTATACGAGCAGGAGCTGCGCAAGCGGCGCGCCGAGCAGGCCAAGCTGGAGGACGCGAAGACCGACATCGGCTGGGGACACCAGATCCGCAGCTACGTGCTCGACCAGTCGCGCATCAAGGACCTGCGCACCAACGTCGAGGTCGGCAATACGCAGGCGGTGCTCGACGGCGACCTCGATCCGTTCATCGAAGCGAGTCTCAAGCAGGGGGTGTAAGCGATGGAGCTTTACATCGTCACCGGCGCGTCGCGCGGGCTGGGCCGCGCGCTCGTCGAGCAGCTGATCGCGCCCGACCGCGTGCTGTTGACGATCTCGCGCCGGCCCGATCACGCGCTCGCGGCGGCGGCAACGACGAAAGGCGCGCTGCTCGAGCAATGGGCGCTTGATCTGACACACGCGGTGGGCGCCGCCGCGCGGCTCGAAGCCTGGCTGCACGCGCAGCCGCACGATCGCTGCGCGACGGCGACGCTGATCAACAACGCCGGGCTGATCGGCCAGGTCGGCCCGATCGATGCGAGCGACGCCGAAACGCTGGCCGCGGTGCTGCGGGTCGGGCTGGAGGCGCCGCTGCTGCTCACGAGCGCGTTTCTGCGCGCCACGCGCACTTGGACCGCAACGCGCCGCGTGCTCAACGTCTCGTCGGGCGCCGGCCGCCGCCCGATCGCAGGCTGGGCTGCGTACTGCGCAGCGAAGGCCGGGCTCGATCACTTCGCGCGCGTCGCGGCGCTGGACGAACAGCGGCTGCCAAACCCGGCGCGGATCGTCTCGCTCGCCCCCGGTGTCATCGACACCGACATGCAGGGCGAACTGCGCGCCTCCGATCCGACCGGATTCCCCGATATCGAGCAGTTCAGGCACCTGAAGACGAGCGGCCAGTTGGCCACGCCCGAAGCCGCCGCGGCACGCGTGCTCGCCTATCTCGCGCGCGCCGACTTCGGCGCGCAACCCGTCGCCGACGTGCGCGACGCCTGAAGAAGAAACCGACCATGACCGCCACGCCGCCGCCGGCCGCACCGCAGGACGACAACCAGATCATCGCCGAGCGCCGCGCCAAGCTGGCCAGGCTGCGCGCGCGCGGCCCGGCGTTCCCGAACGACTTCGTCCGCACGCAGCACGCCGGGGATCTTCAGGCCAAGTACGGCGGCTACGAACGCGAGGCGCTTGCCCGCGAAAACGTCGAAGTCGCCATCGCCGGCCGCATCATGCTCAAGCGCGTGATGGGCAAGGCGAGCTTCGCCACCATGCAGGACGCGAGCGGCCGCATCCAGCTCTACGTCACGCCCGAGGACATCGGCGCGGACGCGTACGAGGAATTCAAGCACTGGGACCTGGGCGACATCGTCGGCGCGCGCGGCGTGCTGTTCAAGACGCAGAAGGGCGAGCTGTCGGTGCGCTGCCGCGCGCTGCGGCTGCTGGTCAAGTCCTTGCGGCCGCTGCCCGACAAATTCCACGGGCTCGAGGACCGCGAAGCGCGCTACCGCCAGCGCTACGTCGACCTGCTGATGAACGAGTCGTCGCGCGCGACTTTCATCGTCCGCAGCCGCGCGATCGACGCGATGCGCCGCTTCATGACCGAGCATGGCTTTCTCGAGGTCGAAACGCCGATGCTGCAGGTGATCCCCGGGGGTGCTGCCGCCAAGCCGTTCGTCACGCACCACAACGCGCTCGGCATCGACATGTTCCTGCGCATCGCGCCCGAGCTGTTCCTCAAACGCCTGCTGGTCGGTGGCTTCGAGCGCGTATTCGAGATCAACCGCAATTTCAGGAACGAAGGCCTGTCGCCGCGGCACAACCCCGAATTCACGATGATGGAGTTCTACGCCGCGTATCACGACTACCGCTGGCTGATGGACTTTACCGAGAAACTGCTGCGCGAGGTCGCGCTCGCGGCCACCGGCAGCGCGGTGCTGAACTACCAGGGGATGACGATCGACCTGTCCAAGCCGTTTGCGCGGCTGACCATCGTCGAGGCGATCCAACGCCATGCGCCGCGGTACTCGGAGGCGCAGCTCGCCGACCGGGACTACCTGCATGCGGAGCTGGCGCGGCTGGGTAGCACGCACGCACAGGAGTCGGGGCTGGGCGCCCTGCAACTGGCGCTATTCGAGGAAACCGTGGAGTCGAAGCTCGTGCAGCCGACCTACATCGTCGACTATCCGGTCGAAGTGTCGCCGCTGGCGCGCGCCTCGGACACGCGGCCGGGCATCACCGAGCGTTTCGAGCTTTACATCGCCGGCCGCGAGACCGCGAACGGCTTCTCGGAGCTGAACGACCCCGAGGACCAGGCCGCGCGTTTTCTCGAACAGGTCAAAGCGCGGGCCGCCGGCGACGAGGAGGCGATGTACTACGACGCCGACTACGTGCGCGCGCTCGAGTACGGCATGCCGCCGGCGGCCGGCTGCGGCGTCGGCGTCGACCGCTTCGTGATGTTGTTGACCGATGCGCCGAGCATCCGCGACGTGCTGCTGTTTCCGCACATGCGCCCGGAGGAGCGCGGTTGAACGCCGATCGAGCGCGCCTGCTGGCGCTGCAGCGGCGGCTGCTGGCGCGCGCCGATGTCCCGCCGCCGCAGGACTGGGTTGCCGTTCGCATGGCGGGCCATCCGATCGGTACGGCGAGCCCGGAGGTCGCACGCTTTCTCGCTGCGCGCGAACCGCGCTGCGCGCTGCGCAGCGCGGGACTCGAGTTCGTCACCGAAGGTCTGGACTTCCGTGCGCGCAGCGCGCTGCTCGCCGACGCTGCCTTCCGCTTGCGCGACGAAGGCCTGCTGCAGGGTTGGCGCGACGAGCAGCTCGACGTGCGTCCGCTCGACGGCGGCGCACCGCTGGCGACGATCGAGCGCGCTGCATGTCGCGCGCTGGGCATCGCCACCCACGCCGTGCACATGAACGCGTTCGCGCGCGACGGCGGGCTGGTGGTCGCGCGGCGCGCCGATCACAAGCCGATCGATCCCGGGCTGTGGGACAACCTGGTCGGCGGCATGGTCGCCGCAGGCGAAAGCGAACTCGAAGCGCTGACGCGCGAAGCGCAAGAGGAGGCCAGCCTCGATCTGGCGCAACTGCCGCTGGCGCGCGGCGGCCTGGTGCGCGAGCGACGGCCGGTACGCGAGGGGTATCTGGTCGAGTCGGTACAGGTATTCGACGCGGACCTGCCGCCGGGAATACAACCGCACAACCGCGATGGTGAGGTTGCGCGAATCGAATGGCGCGAGATCGACGCCGTGCTCGACGCCATTGAACGCGACGAGTTCACGCTCGAAGCGGCGCTGGTCACGATCGACGGCCTGCTGCGGCGCGCATGATCGATCCGGTCGTCTTCTTCTTTCTGCTCGGCGTGCTGGCGCGGCTGGCGCAAAGCGATTTGCGCCTGCCCGAAGCGCTGTACGAAGCGCTGTCGATCTACCTGCTGCTGGCGATCGGACTGAAGGGCGGCACGCAGCTCGCGCAGCAGCCGCTGGCGGCCGTGCTGCCGCACGCGCTGGCGGCGATCGCGCTGGGCGCCACGATCCCGCTGCTGCTGTTTCCGCTGCTGTTGCGCATCGGGCGGCTGTCGCGCGCCGACAGCGCGTCGATCGCGGCGCACTACGGCTCGGTTTCGGTGGTCACCTTCGCCGTCGGTCTGAGCGTGCTGGCGCAGCGGGAGATTTCCGCCGAGTCGCACATGCCGCTGCTGGTCGCACTGATGGAAGCGCCCGGCATCGTCACCGGCATCGTGCTCGCCCGGCTCGGCGGCACGCAGCGCATCGCCTGGGGCACCCTGGCGCATGAGGTCGTCTTCGGCAAGAGCGTGCTGCTGCTGCTCGGCGGGCTGGCGATCGGCGCGCTCGCCGGCCCCGGCAGACTGGCGCCGATCGAGCCGCTGTTCGTCGATCTGTTCAAGGGCGTGCTCGCGCTGTTCCTGCTCGAAATGGGACTGGTCGCCGGCGCACGGGTGGGCGATCTGAAACGCGCCGGGCCCTTCCTCGTCGTCTTCGGAATCGCCGCACCGCTCGCACTGGGTGCGCTCGGCGCGATCGTCGGGCACGCGATCGGGCTCAGCCTCGGCGGAACGGCACTGCTGGCGACGCTGGCGGCCAGCGCCTCTTACATCGCGGCGCCGACGGCGATGCGGATCGCGGTGCCGGAAGCCAATCCTGCGCTGTCGATCGGCGTGGCGCTCGGCGTCACGTTCCCGTTCAACATCACGGTCGGCATTCCGGTCTATCTTCAGTACGCGCGCTGGCTGGGGAGTTGAACATGCAGTCGCACCCGAAGAAGTTGCTGGTGATCATCGCCGAGGCGGCGCTGGAGAAGGCGCTGATCCGCGACGCGCGCGCGTTCGGTGCGCACGGCTACACGATCACCGACGTGCGCGGCGGCGGCGAACGCGGCGAGCGCGAAGCGGCGTGGGAGGCGGATCGCTCGATCGAGATGAAGGTAATCTGCGCCAACGCGGTCGCCGAACGCCTGGCGTCGCACGTGCTCGCGAGCTACGCGCCGCACTACGCGGTGACGCTGTTCACCGCCGAGGTCGGCGTGTTCCGCCCGCAGAAGTTCTGAGAAGCTGTGAAAATTTTGTCGCGAGCGGGCCGCTGGCTAGGCGCACGGAGCGCAGGGCCGAGACATATCAAGTAGATAGGCGAGGCCCGAGCACCGCGCAACGACGCCAGCGGACCGCGCAGCAGAAAGATTCACAGCTTCTGAGTCTCACTTCACCTCGTCGATCCACGCCATCTGGATCGCTTCGAGGATCTTTTCGCCGGAGCGCTTCGGATCGTCGGTAAAGCCGGGCAGCTCGCACACCCAGCGGTGCAGGTCGACGAAATTGACGTACCGCGGGTCGACGTCCGGGTGCTTCTCCGCCAGCGCGAGCGCGATCTCGAGCGAGTCGGTCCACTTCATCGACCGCCCTCCTTCACCTGGTTGATCGTGTACTTGGGGATCTCGATCACGAGATCCTTGTCCTTGACGATCGCCTGGCACGACAGGCGCGAAGTCGGCGTGAGCCCCCAGGCCTTGTCGAGGAGATCGTCCTCGTCCTCGTCGCTCGGGTCGAGCGTGTCGAAGCCTTCGCGCACGATCACGTGGCAGGTCGTGCAGGCGCACGACATCTCGCACGCGTGTTCGATCTCGATGTCGTTCGCCAGCAGGTTCTCGCAGATGCTCTTGCCCGGCACGGCCTCGATCGTCGCGCCTGCGGGGCAAAGCTCCTCATGCGGCAGGACGGTGATCTTGGGCATGCTCACTTGGGCAGCACCTCGTCGACGCGCCGCCCCGCGAGCGCTGCGCGGATCGTGCGGTCCATCCGGCGCGCGGCGAATTCCTCGGTACCGTGCGCGAGCCGGTCGATCGCCGCCTTGATGGCGAGATGATCGTCGCCGCGCGCGATGTCGATCAGTTCGCGCAGCAGGCGTTCGATGTCGGCGCGCTCGGCATCGTCCAGCAGGTCGGCATCGGCGGCGAGCGCGGCCGTCGTCGCTTCGATCAGGCGCTGCGCTTCCACTTGCTGCTCGCGCAGCGCGCGCGCGGCAACGTCGGCTTCGGCCGCGCCGATCGAGTCCTGCAGCATGCGCGCGATTTCCTCGTCGCTCAGCCCGTACGATGGTTTCACGACGATCGATGCCTCGACGCCGCTCGTCGTTTCGCGCGCCGACACCGAAAGCAGGCCGTCGGCGTCGACCTGGAAAGTGACGCGGATGCGGGCGGCGCCGGCCGCCATCGGCGGAATGCCGCGCAACTCAAAACGAGCGAGCGAGCGGCAGTCGGACACCAACTCGCGCTCGCCCTGCACGACGTGGATCGCCATCGCCGTCTGACCGTCGCGGAAGGTCGTGAACTCCTGCGCGCGCGCCACCGGGATCGTCGAATTGCGCGGAATAATCTTCTCGACCAGCCCGCCCATCGTCTCCAGGCCCAGCGACAGCGGGATCACGTCGAGCAGCAGCCAGTCCTCGCCCGGTGCGTGATTGCCGGCGAGCAGGTTGGCCTGCATCGCCGCACCCAGCGCGACGACCTTGTCCGGGTCGATGTCGATCAACGGTTCCCGACCGAACAGATCGGCCACCGCCTTGCGCACGTGGGGCATGCGCGTGGCGCCGCCGACCATCACCACACCTTTGACGTCGGCCGGCTTCAGTCCGGCGTCGCGCAGCGCCCGCCGCGCGGCGTCGAGCGTCTTGTGCACGAGATGTTGCGTCATGCCTGCGAAGATGTCGCGCTTGATCGTCAGGTTGATCCAGCGACCCTGGCTCAGGCGCGCCTGGATCGTCGCGCTGTCTTTCGCCGACAGCGCTTCCTTGGCCGCGCGCGCCTTGACCGTCAGCAGGCTGGTGTCCTCGGGCGGCAGCAGCGACAGATCGGCCTGCTCGAGCGCCCAGCAGTACAGGCGATGGTCGAAGTCATCGCCGCCCAACGCGGTGTCGCCACCCGTGGCAAGCACCTCGAACACGCCCTTGGTCAGCTTCAGAATCGAGATATCGAAGGTCCCGCCGCCGAGGTCGTAGACCGCGTAGACGCCTTCGGCGGCGTTGTCGAGCCCGTAGGCGAGTGCAGCCGCGGTCGGCTCGTTCAACAGCCGCAGCACGTTCAATCCGGCCAGCCGCGCCGCGTCGCGCGTGGCCTGCCGCTGCGCGTCGTCGAAATACGCCGGAACGGTGACGACCGCGCCGACCAGCTCGCCGCCGAGCGCAGCCTCGGCGCGTTCGCGCAGGACCCTGAGGATCTCCGCCGATACCTCGACGGGGCTCTTGACGCCCGCGACGGTGCGGATCTGCAGCATGCCGGGCGCGTCGACGAAGTCGTACGGCAGGTTCTCGACGTGCTCGACGTCCTTCACACCGCGGCCCATGAAGCGCTTGACGGACACGATCGTGTTGCGCGGGTCGGCGGCCTGATGGGCGAGCGCTTCGGCGCCGACTTCGACGCCGCCGTCGGCGCGGTAGCGCACCACCGACGGCAGCAACGCCCTGCCGTGCTCGTCCTCGAGCACGACCGCAAGACTGTTGCGCACGGTGGCGACCAGCGAATTGGTCGTTCCCAGATCGATGCCGACCGCCAGACGCCGCTCGTGCGGCGCCGGCGACATGCCGGGTTCGGCGATCTGCAGCAGCGCCATCGCTCAGGCGGCCTCGATGTCGGCGGCGGAGACTTCGTCGCCGAATTTCTCGATGAACATCAGCTGCCGCACCAGCCCGGCCGCGCGCTGGTAGTCGCGCGCGCCGTCCAACGCGTCGGCCAGGTTTGCGAGCGTCTCGTTGTGCAAACGATGCAATTCCTCGCGCAAGCGCGCGAGCGCCGCGTGGTCGTGGGCCTCGCGCGCCTCGGCGAGTGCCTCGCGCCACTCGAGCTGCCGAGCGAGGAAGTCCGGCGGCATCGCCGTGTTCGATTCCGCCGCGATCGCCGCGCCATGTCGCTCACACAGATACGCCGCGCGCTTGACCGGCGAGCGCAGCGTCTGGAAGGCTTCGTTCGCGCGCGTAGCCCATTGCATCGCGACACGCCGCTCGGCTGCCGACGCGGCGGCGTAGCGGTCGGGATGTACGCGTTCCTGCACCTGCCGATAGGCGCGCTCGAGCGCATTGGTGTCGAGCGCAAAGCGCGGCTCGAGGCCAAACAGGGCGAAGTGGTCCGCAGCGCGTGTCGTCACGGAAGTCGGGTCGACTGCAGCGGCCGCCGCGACGCAGCCGCGCCGAACGGCCCGACGGCGCGCCGACCGCGGAAAGTCAGACGTTGAAGGACTCGCCGCAGCCGCAGCGGTTCTTCTCTTTGGGGTTGTTGAATCGGAATCCTTCGTTCAGACCTTCGCGCACGAAGTCGAGTTCGGTCCCATCGATATAGGCGAGGCTCTTGGGGTCGACCAGGATGCGCACGCCATGGCTTTCGAACTGCTGATCGTCGGGGTTGATCGCGTCGGCATACTCAAGCTTGTACGCCATGCCGGAACAACCGGTCGTACGCACACCAAGGCGCAGACCGATGCCCTTGCCCCGTTTGCTGATGAAGTCGGCGACGTGGCGCGCCGCCCGTTCCGTCATCGTCACTGCCATCGCTTTCTCCGTCGCCCCGACTAGGCCGCCGCCTTCTGCTCGACCGGCTCGGCCAGCCCGTGCTTCTGTCGGTAGTCCTTGATCGCGGCCTTGATCGCGTCTTCGGCCAGGATCGAGCAGTGGATCTTGACCGGGGGCAGCGCAAGCTCCTCGGCGATCTGCGTGTTCTTCAGTTGCATGGCCTGATCGAGCGTCTTGCCCTTGACCCATTCGGTGACCAGCGACGACGAAGCGATCGCCGAGCCGCAGCCGTAGGTCTTGAAGCGCGCGTCCTCGATGACGCCCTGCGCGTTGACCTTGATCTGCAGCTTCATCACGTCGCCGCACGCCGGCGCCCCGACCATGCCGGTGCCGACACTGCCGTCGCTCTTGTCGAAGGAGCCGACGTTGCGCGGGTTCTCGTAGTGGTCGATGACTTTTTCGCTGTACGCCATGACTTTCCTCTCGTTTGCGATTGCCGGCGCCGCCCTAGTGCGCCGCCCATTGCACGGTATTCAGATCGACGCCGTCCTTGTACATCTCCCACAGCGGCGACATGTCGCGCAGCTTGGCCACCTTGCGCTTGAGCAAGTCGACCGTGAAGTCGATCTCCTCCTGGGTCGTGAAGCGGCCGACACTGAACCGGATCGAACTGTGCGCCAGTTCGTCGCTGCGGCCCAGCGCGCGCAGCACATACGAAGGCTCCAGGCTCGCGGACGTGCAGGCCGAGCCCGACGACACCGCGACGTCCTTGATCGCCATGATCAGCGATTCGCCTTCGACATAGTTGAAGCTGACGTTCAGATTGTGCGGGACGCGCCGTTCGAGGTCCCCGTTGACGAACACCTCCTCGATCTCCGTCAAGCCCTTCAACAATCGGTCACGCAGCATGCGGATGCGCTCGTTTTCGGTCGCCATCTCCGCCTTCGCGATCCGGAACGCCTCGCCCATGCCGACGATCTGGTGCGTCGGCAGCGTGCCCGAGCGCAGCCCGCGCTCGTGGCCGCCGCCGTGCATCTGCGCCTCGAGCCGCACGCGCGGCTTGCGCCGCACGTACAACGCCCCGATGCCCTTCGGCCCGTAGGTCTTGTGCGCCGAAAACGACATCAGGTCGACCTTCAACTTCTGCAGGTCGATTTCGACCTTGCCGGTCGCCTGCGCGGCGTCGACGTGAAAGACGATGCCGCGACTGCGACAGATCTCGCCGATCGCCGGAATGTCCTGGATCACGCCGATCTCGTTGTTGACGTACATCACCGACACCAGCGTGGTGTCGGGGCGCAGCGCCGCTTCGAACTTCTCCAGGTCGAGCAGTCCGTTGCTCTCGACGTCGAGGTAGGTGACCTCGAAACCTTCGCGCTCGAGCTCGCGCATCGTGTCGAGCACGGCCTTGTGCTCGGTCTTCACGGTGACGAGGTGCCTGCCCTTGTCCTTGTAGAAGTGGGCCGCACCCTTCAGCGCGAGGTTGTCGGACTCGGTCGCTCCCGAGGTCCAGATGATCTCGCGCGGATCGGCGTTGACCAGATCCGCAACCTGTTCGCGCGCCGTCTCCACCGCCTTTTCCGCCTCCCAGCCGAACGCGTGGCTGCGGGACGCCGGGTTGCCGAAGCGCTCGCGCAACCACGGGATCATCGCGTCGACGACGCGCGCATCGACCGGCGTCGTCGCGGCATAGTCAAGGTAGATCGGAAGCTTCATCGGGTCTTCCCTAGCTGGCGACAGTTTGAGCTTTGGCAGCGGCCGGCGAACGCCGCGGCGGACGCGAATCGTGCAGCACGCTCGCCAGCGTGCCCTTCTGCGCGAGCCGTTCCTTCTGCTGATCGACAAGGTCCTGCAGCGACACGGAATCCAGGAAATCCACCATGTGACGATTCAGGTTGGCCCACAGGTCGTGGGTCATGCAGCGCTGGTCGTTATCGCAATTTTCCTTCCCGCCGCATTGTGTTGCGTCAATCGGCTCGTCGACGGCGAAGATGATGTCCGCCACGGAGATGTCGGCCATCGGCCGACCCAGCGTGTAACCTCCGCCGGGGCCGCGCGTACTCTCCACCAGCGCGTGCCTGCGAAGTTTGCCAAACAACTGCTCCAGGTAGGACAGCGAGATCCTCTGCCGCTGGCTGATGCCCGCCAGCGTCACCGGGCCGTTGTGCTGCCGCAGGCCGAGGTCGATCATCGCCGTTACGGCAAAACGTCCTTTGGTCGTCAAGCGCATGGTTCCACCTCTGCGGTCCGGTTCGATCGGTGTCATGTCAGCGGCGCCCCGCAGGACCGCCGCCAGTATTTCCGATCTCTGCGGTCGGAATACTAGCTAACCCGAGTATTTCAGTCAACAACTCATTTTGGGTGAACGCACCCGGCCATTGGATATGCTCCAGCGTCTCGAAAGGAGGCCGCGTTGTCCGCGCCAGCACGCTTCACCGATTACGTCGCAACCAGTCCCTGCAATCTGTGTGGCGGGCGCGAGGGCACTTTGGTTCAGACCAAGGACCGGAAGGGCGCGCCCCTGAACGTCACCTGCTGCCGCGCCTGCGGCCTGACCTATGTCGACCCGCTGCCCAGTCCCGCGGAGCTGGCGGGCTTCTACGCCAAACGCTATCGGCGCGAGTACAAGTCGGCCGCGGTGCCGCGCATCAAGCACATCTTTCGCGCGGGCCGCGTGGCATTGGACCGACTCCGCACCGTCGCCCTGCTGGCGCAACCGCCGGCGCGCGTGCTCGACTGCGGCGCCGGCGGCGGCGAGTTTGCATATCTGCTCACCAGCCGCGGTTATCGCCTGACCGGCATCGAACCGAACGACGGTTACCGCGAATTCGCTCGCGCCGAATACGGCGTCGACCTGCATCCGGGCACGCTCGACGACGCGACGTTCGCGGCCGCAGAGTTCGACCTGATCACGATCTTCCACGTGCTCGAACACCTGCGCGACCCGTGTGCGGGACTGGCCAAGCTGGCGCGGTGGCTGAAGCCCGGAGGGTACCTTTACGTGGAAGTCCCGAACGCGCTGACCGAGGCCAGTTCGCCGTCGAACCTGTACCACTACGCGCATCTTTATTACTTCGCATCCGGCCCGTTGACGCGGATGGCGCGCTTGGCGGGACTCATCCCGCTGCTGGTCGATGCTGCGCCATCGAAGGCGAACCTGTCCGCCGTGTTTCGACGCGACATCGAAGCGGCGGGCGACGCGACGGAGCCATCGGCGTACGCGCGTGTGGTGCAGGCGAACCGTCGCCGCACGCTGCGCCGGTACCTGCTGAGCGGTTCGACCTGGGCCGGCGCCGTGCACCGGCTATGGGCGCGCGCGCAGGAGCGGCGCGCCGCACGCGCGGGACTGTCTGGACGAGAAACCTTGGACGCGCTCTTCCGTGACGAGGCGCCGCGGATCGGCCGCGACGCCACGCGCGTTCCGGCACGCGCGCGCGAGGAACGCGCCGCCTAGGCAGCCGCGTACATCGTTGCGCGCTTGCGCACGACCTCGATCAGGCCCTGGCACGCGTCCTCGACGTAATCGAGCACCGTATTGAAGCCTTCGGGTCCGCCGTAGTACGGATCGGGAACCGTCGCCGCATCGTGCTCACCGGCAAAGCGCATCAGCAGATGCAGCTTGTGCTTGTATGCCCGCGGGCACTGCTGCTGCAGCAGCGCGAGGTTTTCCCAGTCCATCGCCAGGATCAGATCGAACTCGCGGAAGTCGTCCTGCGTGATCTGCCGAGCGCGCAGGTCGCCCAGCTCGTACCCGCGCTTGCGGGCGGCCTGCTGGGCACGGACGTCGGGCGGCTCGCCGACGTGATAGGCGTGCGTGCCCGCAGACTCGATATGCACGCTGCCTTCGAGGCCGGCGTCGCGCACCATCTTGCGGAAAACGCCCTCCGCCGTCGGCGAGCGGCAGATGTTACCCATGCAAACGAAAAGTACTTTGGTCATCTCTAACGCGCCTTTCTGTTCGGGCCCGCGTCGTGCCTGCCCGGCTCATCGTCGCCGGGCGACTCGCGCCCGGCGAAATCCGTTACCCAATCACCCAGAAACCAACGTCCCCAAAGCCCGTCCGGAAGACCGGATATGCACGCGGAAGTTCAAAACTCAACCCGCTCACCGCCGATCCGACCCCGGCTCTGCCCCGCGCTGCCGCCCGCTAGGCCGCCTTCTCGGCAGCAAGCGGCAGCGCGACGGTGCCCGCCCCAGCCGCGCCGAACACGCGTTCCTTCAAAGCCGCCAACTGGTCCCGCACGCGCGCCGCCTTTTCGAATTCCAGGTTCCGCGCGTGCTCGAACATGACCTTCTCCAGCCGCTTGATTTCCCGCGCGACCTGCTTCTCGTTCATTACCTCATAGTCCGGGGCTTCGCTTGCTGCCCGGAGCTGGGCGCGCGTTGGCCCCGCGTCGTAGACGCCGTCGATGAGCTCGCGCACCTGCTTATGAACGCCGCGCGGCACGATGCCACGCTCCTGGTTGAAGCGCATCTGCTTGGCGCGGCGGCGGTTCGTCTCGTCGATCGCGGCACGCATCGAATCGGTGAGGACGTCCGCGTACAGGATCGCCGTACCATTCAGATGTCGCGCGGCGCGGCCGATCGTCTGAATCAGCGATCGGGTCGATCGCAGGAAGCCTTCCTTGTCCGCATCGAGGATCGCGACCAGCGAGACCTCCGGCAGGTCGAGCCCCTCGCGCAACAGGTTGATGCCGACCAGCACGTCGAAAACGCCCGCACGCAGGTCGCGGATGATCTCGACCCGCTCGACGGTGTCGACGTCCGCGTGCAGGTAGCGCACCTTGACGCCGTGGTCGGCCAGGTACGCGGTCAAGTCCTCGGCCATGCGTTTGGTCAGCGTCGTGACCAGCACGCGCTCGTTGCGCCCGACGCGCAGTCGAATCTCCGACAGCAGGTCGTCGACCTGCGTGCGCGCCGGCCTCACCTGCAATTGCGGGTCGACCAGTCCCGTGGGGCGCACGACCTGCTCGACGATCTGCGACGAACGCTCGGTTTCGAACTCCGCCGGCGTCGCCGACACGAAGATGCAGCGACGCATCTTGCGCTCGAACTCGTCGAAGCGCAGCGGCCGGTTGTCGAGCGCCGAAGGCAGCCGGAACCCGTATTCGACCAGCGTCTCCTTGCGTGCGCGATCACCGCGATACATGCCGCCCAACTGCGGAATCGTCACGTGCGACTCGTCGATGATCATCAGCGCGTCGGCCGGCAGGTAGTCGATCAGCGTCGGCGGCGGCTCGCCCGGCAGCGCACCCGACAGGTGCCGGGTGTAGTTCTCGATCCCCTTGCAGAAGCCGAGCTCGTTCATCATTTCGAGATCGAACCTCGTGCGCTGCTCCAGTCGCTGCGCCTCGACCAGCTTGCCCTGTGCGACGAACCAAGCGAGCCGCTCCTTCAGCTCAGCCTTGATGTCCTCGATCGCACGCAACACGGTCTGCCGCGGGGTCACGTAATGCGACGACGGGTACACGGTGAAGCGGGGAATTTTCTGCCGGATCTTGCCCGTCAACGGATCGAACAGCTGCAGGCTGTCGATCTCGTCGTCGAACAGCTCGACGCGCACCGCGAGTTCCGCGTGCTCGGCCGGAAAAATGTCGATGGTGTCGCCGCGCACGCGGAACGTGCCGCGCGTGAATTCGGTCTCGTTGCGGCGGTACTGCATCGAGGTCAGCCGCGCGATGACGTCGCGCTGGCTCATGCGGTCCCGCACGCGCAACGTCAGCACCATCGCGTGATAGTCGGACGGGTTGCCGATGCCGTAGATGGCCGAGACGGTCGCCACGATCACGGTATCGCGCCGCTCCAGCAGGGACTTGGTCGCGGACAACCTCATCTGCTCGATATGCTCGTTTATGCTGCTGTCCTTCTCGATGTACAGGTCGCGGGAAGGAACGTACGCCTCGGGCTGGTAGTAGTCGTAATACGAGACGAAGTACTCGACCGCGTTGTTCGGAAAGAACTCGCGCATCTCGGAGTACAACTGCGCCGCCAGCGTCTTGTTCGGCGCCAGCACCAGCGTTGGCGAGCCGATCCGTGCGATGACGTTGGCCATCGTGAACGTCTTGCCGGACCCGGTGACGCCGAGCAACGTCTGAAACGCGAGTCCATCGCGCAGCCCAGCCGTCAGCCGTTCGATGGCCTCGGGCTGATCGCCCGCCGGCTCGAACGGCATGCTCAACTGGAACGGCGAATCCGGAAAGGTCGCGTACACGGCGGCTTTTGCGACGCAATATACGTCGGCAAGGCCGGCATTTTAGTCGGCGCACTGCAAAAAGCCTAGTGTCCGATTTTTCCGGAAGCCGACCCCTGTGTTGCAAAAAATCAATGACTTAGCTCGCTCCGTGGCGCGGATCTGGACCCGGCGCCCAGCGGCTGGTGGACTGGCTGACCGGATGTGCGCCGAGCCCGCACCGCCCGCGAACGGCGGGGCGGCGGGCCGGCGTCATGGCCGCCTCGCTGCAGTGCACGTGTAGACTGTCCGACTTGCCGCTGGGCCCCTCGCCCACGGCGCGATGCGCCATCGACCCCATTCACACCGCCTGCCGCCCCAGATGACTCAATCGCTGTTCGCCGGCGTGCAACTCGCGCCTCGCGATCCCATCCTCGGCTTGACCGAGGCGTTCAACGCCGACCCGCGCCCCGGCAAAGTCAACTTGGGTGTGGGTGTGTACACGGACGATGAGGGCAGGATTCCGCTGCTGCGCGCGGTTCGCGCCGCCGAGGAAGCGCTCGTCAAAGCGGCCACGCCCCGCGGCTACTTGCCGATCGAAGGCATCGCGGCCTTCGACTTGGCGGTGCAGAAGTTGCTGTTTGGCGCCGATTCGCCGATCCTGGCTGCGGGCCGACTGGTCACGGCGCAGGCGCTGGGAGGCACCGGCGCGTTGAAAATCGGTGCCGACTTCCTGAAGCGAATCGACCCGAACGCGACGGTCCTGATCAGCGATCCGAGCTGGGAGAACCACCGCGCGCTGTTCGAAGCCGCTGGCTTCGAGGTCCGCACCTACCCCTACTACGACGCCGGCACGCTTGGGCTGAACTTCGACGGCATGACGGCTGCGTTGAAAATGGCGCCGGCAGGCACGGTCGTGGTGCTGCACGCTTGCTGTCACAACCCCACCGGAGTGGACCTGTCGCTGGACCAGTGGCGCAGCGTCGTCGCGATCGCACGCGAGCGCCGGCTCGTCCCTTTCCTCGACATGGCCTATCAGGGCTTCGCCGAGGGCATCGATGCCGACGGCGCCGCGGTTCGTCTGTTCGCGGACTCGGGCCTGCCCGTGTTCGTCGCCAGCTCCTTTTCCAAGTCGTTCTCGCTGTACGGAGAGCGCGTTGGCGCGCTGACGATCGTCACGTCGCGCAAGGACGAAGCCGCGCGCGTCATCAGCCAGCTCAAGCGCGTGATTCGCGCCAACTATTCGACCCCACCGACGCACGGTGCGAGCATCGTCGCGACCGTGCTGAACGATCCGCAGTTGCGCGCGCTGTGGGAACAGGAGCTAGGCGAGATGCGCGAGCGCATCAAGCGGATGCGTGTCGCCCTGGTCGAAGGGCTGAAGGCGCGCGGCGTCGCACGCGACATGTCGTTCGTACTGCGCCAGCGGGGCATGTTTTCCTACTCCGGATTGAGCGCGGCTCAGGTCGAACGACTGAGGACCGAGTTCGGCATCTATGCGGTCGCGAGCGGTCGCATCTGCGTGGCCGCACTGAACACGAAGAACATCGGCCCGGTCTGCGACGCGATCGCCGCCGTACTGCGCGGGTGAATCGCCGTTTGAACGCGCGCGCGCAGTCGATATAATCGCGCGCTCTTTCCCCGATAGCTCAGTCGGTAGAGCGACGGACTGTTAATCCGCAGGTCCCTGGTTCGAGTCCAGGTCGGGGAGCCAAGAATGCACAAGGGCTGCGTGGTCGCAGCCCTTTTCCGTTCAGGCGCGCCGCGCCCTCAGGTGGAGAAATCGGTCGCGCGCGCGTTGCCCTGCGTCGTTGGCGCGCCGTCCGGACCTTCGCCGCCCTCGAACAGGAGGCTGGCAGCCGTGATCTTGACGCGCACGCGAATGCGGTGCGGCCGGCCGAGCATCATGCGCACAGCGGGGTCGTCGATCTCCACATCGCGATAGATGTCGATGCGATGTTCGAGTCCGGCGCGCGCGAGCGTTTGTGCAGCCTTGTGACACAACTCGCCGAGCGTGATGTCGTCGGGGACCTTCGCCATGGACCGAAGCATACCGGCATCGGACGGCCGCTACCGGAGCCGAATCAAACGTAGCGCACCGACGGCCCTGCGCGAATAACGGAAGTGCGGGACGCGCGACTGGCCGAGCGTCTCGCGCGACAGATGACTCCGGCCGGCGTTGGCCGAGCGCTCGCACCCGCCCCGCCGAAAACCGCGCTCGCGCGGCAGGCCGTCGGCGGACGACGTCGATCAAGCGCTGCCCGGTGCAGTCCCAACCGTGCCCGTTGGAGCGGCCATCCGCATCCCGACCTGGTGTCCGCCAAGGCCGGGGCTTCGATTTCACGCAGCCAGTGCGCGCGCCAGATCGCGTATCAGATCGTCGACGGACTCGAGCCCGACTGCGACGCGAATCAGACCCTCGCCAATGCCGGCGCGCTCGCGCGCTTCCGCACTCAGGCGACCGTGCGTCGTCGTTGCCGGATGGGTGATCGTCGTGCGCGTGTCGCCGAGGTTCGCCGTGATCGACATCAGCTTGACGGAATCGATGACTCGCCAGGCACGCGCACGGCGCTGCTCGGGTGTATCGCCACGGACGTCGAAGCTGACCACCGCTCCCGGCGCGGACTGCTGGCGTCGCGCCAGCGCGTACTGCGGATGCGATTCGAGTCCGGGAAAGTAAACGTGCTCGACTTCCGGCCGGGTCGTGAGCCAGCGCGCCAGCGCCAGCGCCGCGTCCGCCTGCGCGCGCATGCGCAACCCGAGCGTTTCCAGTCCCTTTAACGCCACCCACGCGTTGAACGGCGAAAGACTCGGCCCCGTCGTTCTCAGGACCGGCAGCAGCGCGTCGCGGATCAGTTCGCGCCGTCCAGCGACCGCGCCGCCCAGCACGCGCCCCTGCCCGTCGAGATACTTGGTCGCCGAGTGGATCACCAGATCGACGCCAAACTCGAGCGGCCGCTGCAGGGCCGGCGTGCAGAAGCAGTTATCGACGACGGTCAGTGCACCGATGGCCTTGCCGGCGGCGGCGAACGACGCCAGGTCGACCACCTCCATCAGCGGATTCGACGGCGTCTCGCAGTACAGCATGCGCGTCTTCGGGGTCGCGGCCGCGCGCCATGCGGCCGGATCGGTGGCGGTCACGAAGGTCGTGTCGATGCCGAAGCGCGCCAGTACGCCGGAGAAAAGCTGAACGGTCGCCCCGAAAACGTTCGCCGCGCACAGCACGTGGTCGCCGGCCCGCAACGTCGCGAGGCAGGTCACGACGATCGCGGCCATCCCCGAGCTCGTCGCCAGGCAGTCTTCCGCGCCCTCCAGCGAAGCGAGACGCCGCTCGAACATGCGCACGGTCGGATTCGAGAACCGCGAGTACACGTAACCGTCATCGCTGCCGGCGAAGCGCGCCGCCGCCTGCGCGGCGCTGTCGAAGACGAAGCTCGAGGTCAGAAACAGGGCCTCGCTGTGCTCGTTGAACGGCGTGCGCGCGGTACCGGCGCGGATCGCACGTGTATCGAAGTCGAAGTCGTCGGTGGCCATAAACAAAAAACCCGCTGGCAGCGCCGAGCGGGTTCCGGTGGACCGTCCCTCGCTTTAGCTGCATTTGTACCGTGAAGGCCCCGCGGACGAACCGCCACCAGGTCGGCCCGAAGTCCGGGGGATCAACGAGGGGAATTGCCCTCGTTCCTGCACATGCGCCCGCAAGCTGAGCTCAAATCGGCGCGATGGGGATATTCTAGCCGCCGGCCGTCCTTCACTCAAGGCAAAGTCAGGCGTCGGCGGGCTCGATCGCCAGGCTCAATTGGGAGCGCGACGAGTCTTCCGGCGGCGCCGGTGCCAGCCGCGCACGTTCGACGCGGTCGAGGTACTCCGGCGTGACGTCGCCGGTAATGTAGACGCCGTCAAAGCAAGACGCCTCGAAATTGCTGAGTCGCGGATTGCAGTCGCGCACCGCGCGCTTCAGATCTTCGATGGTCTGGTAGACCAGCGCGTCGGCGCCGATCTCGCGGCGGATCGCCTCGTCGTCGCGCGCGGCGGCAATCAGCTCCGAGCGCGTCGGCATGTCGATGCCGTACACGTTGGGAAAGCGCACCGGTGGTGCCGACGACGCGAAGTACACCTTGCGTGCGCCGGCGTCGCGTGCCATCTGCACGATCTCGTGACTCGTCGTTCCGCGTACGATCGAATCGTCGACCAGCAGCACGTTCTTGCCCTTGAACTCGACGCCGATCGCGTTGAGTTTCTGGCGCACCGACTTCTTGCGCACGGCCTGCCCCGGCATGATGAAGGTGCGGCCAATGTAGCGGTTCTTGATGAAGCCCTCGCGGTAGTTCAGGTTAAGTTTGTTCGCCAGCTGCATCGCCGCCGGCCGGCTCGAGTCCGGAATCGGCATCACGACATCGATGTCGCCGCGCGGAATGCGCGCGCGTACCTGTTCCGCCAGATACTCGCCCAGGCGCAGCCGCGCGCTGTACACCGACACGCCATCCATCAGCGAGTCCGGCCTGGCGAGATACACATACTCGAAGATGCACGGATTCAGGCTGGCCTCATGCGCGCACTGCTGGCTGTAGAAGCGCTGGTCGAAATCGATGAAGATCGCTTCGCCGGGCGCAACGTCGCGTACCAAGCGAAAGCCCATGCCTTCGAGCGCGACCGACTCCGACGCGACCATGTATTCGGTGCCGAGGTCGGTCTCGAGCGCGCCGAAGCACAGCGGCCTGATCCCGTACGGATCGCGGAACGCGAGCAGCCCGTAACCCGCGATCTCGGCGACGACCGCGTACGAGCCGCGCACGCGCCGGTGAACGCCGGCGACTGCCTTGAAAATGGCGGTCGGATCCAGCGACAAGCCTTCGCTTGCGAGCTGCAACTCGTGCGCGAGCACGTTGAGCAGCACCTCGGAGTCGGAGTTGGTGTTGATGTGCCGCCGGTCGATGCGGAACATCTCGTCCTTCAACTGCTCCCAGTTCGTCAGATTGCCGTTGTGCGCGAGCATGATGCCGAACGGCGCGTTGACGTAGAACGGCTGCGCCTCCTCCGCGCTGATCGCCGAACCCTGCGTCGGATAACGCACCTGCCCGATGCCGGAGTTGCCGGGCAGCGAGCGCATGTTGCGCGTGCGGAAGACGTCGCGCACCAGACCGCTACCTTTGTGCATGCGGAAGCGGTTGCCGTCCGCGGTCGCGATGCCCGCGGCATCCTGCCCGCGGTGCTGCAGCAGCAACAGCGCGTCGTACAGCAACTGGTTGACCGGCGTGGTCGCCACGACGCCGACGATTCCGCACATGGTTTTCCCCTGGCTACCGCTGCACCGGCCGCGCGAAGGATTCGGGCAGATACGGCGACGCGAATCGTACCGCCGCTTCGATCGGCGGCAAAAGCGCGGACTCGCGCCACAGCGGTTGGCGCGCCGCGGTCGTGCCGCTGACGAAGAACACGACCGCAAAGACGATCAGCACGGCGCGGGTGACGCCGAACAGTGCGCCGAGCGCGCGGTCCGCGAACGACAGGCGCGCAGCGGCGAGCAGTTGCCGCAGGACCCAGCCGGCGAGCGCGCCGACGAACACGCTCGCCACGACGATCGCGAGCGCGCCGATGCCCGTTCGCAGCGCCGGCAGCGGCACGTCGAACGGCAGATGCATTCCGAGCTCGGCCGAGTAGCGCAGCGCCAGCACGATGCCGACCACCCAGCCGGCGACCGCCAACGCCTCGCGCACGAACCCGCGCAGGAGCCCGAGCAGCACCGATAGCGCGAGCACGCCGACGATGGTCCAGTCCAATGCGTTCATGTTCAAACACCGACGACGCTGGCGTCGATGCCGATCGCCCGCAGGCGGGCCCGCACGCGTTCGGCCTCGTCGCGCGTCGCGTAAGGGCCGAGCCGCACGCGGTAGCGCACGCCGTCCTTGGTTTCGGTGCGCTCGGTGAACGTCGCGAAACCGGCCTTCTTCAGACGCGTGGACAACTCGCGCGCGGCCGCCTCGCTGCCGAGCGCGGCGGCCTGCAGCACGTACTTGCCGTTCTTGACGGGCGCGGCAGGCACCACGGCCGTCCTGCCTTCGAGAATGGCACGGGCGCGCGCTTCGTCCGCTGCGCGGGCGGCGCCCTTCGCGCCGGCCGTCGTCGATGCCTTGGGAGGCGCCTTCGCATCGCCCTTTTCGGGCGTTTTCGCCGCCGTCTCGGTCCGGTCGCCCTCGGAGGTCGGTTCGTCATGCTTGTCCGGCACCGGCGTGGCGTCAGGCATCGGCGCGACGGGTGCAGCGCCGGACTCCGGCGGCGGTGGCAACGCCAGGCGCGGCGCAAACGGCGTCTTGTCGCTCGGAATGTCGAGCGGAATCGCGTCGGGCACCGGGCGCGGCTCTTTGTCGAGCAGCATCGGCAGCACGACCGCAACCGCAAGCAGCAGCGCGGCCGCCCCGATCAGCCGTCGCCGTGCCCGTGTGCGCAGCGTCGCTGCCGGGTCGCCTCGCGCGCCTTCACCGTCGTCGCCGGGGCTGCCGCGTTTGGCCGAGGGTGCAGCGCCACGCGCATCGGCATCCGCGCGTCGCCAGAAACCCCAACCCATCAGCAATCCACCCCTTGCCTCACTTTGTCGACGGTTCGCGCGCGCAGCGCGCCGGCGACGGTGAAGAAACTTCCGAGAACGAGAATCCTATCATCGACGCTCGCGGCGCCGAGCGCACCGCGATACGCCGCCTCGATCGACGCGTAGGTCTCGCAGGCCGGGGCGACGCCAGCCGCGCGCCCGACGGCGCGTACGCGTTCGGCGAGCGCGTCCGCGCGAAGTCCGCGTTCGCCCGGTGTCGGCGCCAGATGCCAGCGATCCACTCGATCGAGCAGCTTTGCGATGACACCGTCGATGTCCTTGTCGCGCAACATGCCGAACACGGCGTGCGTCTGCGGGTAGAAACCCATCGCATCGAGGTTGCTCGCCGTGACCGCCGCCGCGTGCGGGTTGTGCGCCACGTCCAGGATTACCGCGGGCCGGCCCGGCAAGACCTGGAAGCGGCCGGCGATATCGACCGTGAGCAATCCCTGCCGCACCGCCTGCTGGCTGACCGGCAGCCGCTGCGCCAGCGCTTCGAGCGCCGCCAGCGCGCCCGACGCATTGAGCAGCTGATTGGCACCGCGCAGCGCCGGATAGGGCAGGCCGCTGCGGCGCTGCGTGCGGCCGCCATACGCCCACTGCTGCCGGTCGCCCGCGTAGTTGAAGTCGCGGCCCAGGCGCCACAGGTCCGCGCCGAGCCGCGAGGCCACGTCCAGCAGCGACGCCGGCGGATCCGGGTCGCAGCAGATCGCCGGCCGAGCGCTGCGGTAGATGTGCGCCTTCTCGAATCCGATCCGCTCCCGCGTCGGTCCGAGGTAGTCGACGTGGTCCAGCGCGATCGAGGTCACGACCGCGCAGTCGGCGTCGACGATGTTGACCGCGTCCAGCCGCCCGCCCAGCCCCACTTCGAGCACCAGTGCATCCAGCCGCGCCTGCGCGAACAGTCGCAGGGCCGCAAGCGTGGTGAATTCGAAGTAGGTGAGCGATGTGCCGGCGCGCGCCGCGTCGACGGCTTCGAACTGCTCGATCAGCGCCGCGTCGCTGGCCTCCACGCCATCGATTCTCGCGCGCTCGTTGAAACGCAGCAGGTGCGGCGAGGTATACAGGCCGACGCGATAGCCGGCCGCGCGCAGCATGCTGTCGAGCATCGCGCAGGTCGAGCCCTTGCCGTTGGTGCCGCCGACGACGAAGACCGGGCAGTCGAACCGCAGGTCGAGCCGCTCGGCGACCGTTCGCACCCGGTCGAGCGTGAGGTCGATCGGCCGGTGATGCAGCCGCTCGATGCGCGCGAGCCAGGCATCCAGCGCGGACGCGATCGCTTCCATCAGCGGGACACCGAAGTCGTCCGCCGCCCCGCAGCCGGCGTGCGCGGGCCGGTCAAGCGATCGCGTCGACCGGCTGCCGCAACAACAACGCGAGCAGTGCGGCGATCCGGTCGCGCAGCTCGCGCCGGTCGACGATCATGTCGATCGCCCCCTTCTGCTGCAGGAACTCGGCGCGCTGGAAACCTTCGGGCAGCTTCTCGCGCACCGTCTGCTCGATCACGCGCGGGCCGGCGAAGCCGATCAACGCCTTCGGCTCGGCGATCACGATATCGCCCATGAACGCGAAGCTCGCCGAGACGCCGCCCATCGTCGGGTCGGCCAGCACCGAGATGAAAGGCAGCTTCGCCTCGCCGAGCTTGGCGATCATCGCGGTGGTCTTGGCCATCTGCATCAGCGACAGCAGTCCTTCCTGCATGCGCGCGCCGCCGGTGGCGGTGATGCAAACGAAAGGCACCTTTTGTTCGATCGCGGTCTGCACGCCGCGCACGAAACGCTCGCCTACGACCGAGCCCATCGAGCCGCCCATGAACTCGAACTCGAAGCAGGCGACGACCACCGGCAGCGCCCGGATCGATCCGCCCATCACGACCAGCGCATCGGTTTCGCCCGTGTCCTGCATCGCCTCCTGCAGGCGCTCCGTGTACTTGCGGCTGTCCTTGAACTTCAGCGCGTCGACCGGCACCACTTCCACGCCGATCTCATAGCGTCCCTCGCCATCGAGCAGGGCATCGAGGCGCTCACGGGCGCGGATGCGCAAGTGGTGGTTGCACTTGGGGCACACCTGCAGGCTGCGCTCCAGTTCGGCGCTGTACAGCACGACTTCGCAACTGGGACACTTGGTCCACACGCCTTCCGGAACGCTCTTGCGCGTGCCGCCCTGCTTGATACGCGGCGGCAGCAGTTTCTCGAGCCAACTCATGTCTTACCTCCGCGAAGTGCCGGTCGCGCCCCGCGCCCACGCCGACGCAGCGGGGTTGGAGACGTGGGCCACGGTCTCGTTGGCAGTTCCGATTTCGTCGATCGCGCGGCGAATCTCCGCGACCAGCGCAGCAACCGCGTCGACGGCCCGCTCGCGCGGCACGTCCTCCAGTTCCTGAATGATCCTGCTGCCGATGACCACCGCGTCGGCGACCCGCGCGATCGCCCGGGCGCTGGCCGCATCGCGGATACCGAATCCCACCCCGACCGGCAGCGCGATCTTCGCCTTGATCGCCGGGATTCTCGCGGCCACGCTTGCGATGTCGAGGTGGCCGGCACCGGTCGTGCCTTTCAAGCTGACGTAGTAGACGTAGCCGGACGCCACGCGCGCCACGCGCTCGATGCGTTCCTCGGTCGAGGTCGGTGCGAGCAGAAAGATCGGATCGATGTCGTGCGCCCGCATGTCGGCGGCGAAGTCCTCACATTCCTCCGGCGGGTAGTCGACGACGAGCACGCCGTCGACGCCGGCGGCCTGCGCTGCCTGCGCGAACTCGCAGCGGCCGAAGTGCTCGATCGGATTCGCATAGCCCATCAGCACGACCGGCGTGGTCGCATCGCCGCGCCGAAACTCCGCGACCATCGCGAGCGATTGCTTCAGCCCGACACCTTGGCGGATCGCGCGTTCGGTCGCGCGCTGGATCACCGGGCCGTCGGCCATCGGATCGGAGAACGGCACGCCGAGTTCGATCACGTCGGCGCCCGCCCGCGCGAGCGCGTGCATCAGCGCAACCGTCAACTCGGGGGTTGGATCGCCGGCGGCGATGTACGGAATCAGCCCTTTGCGGCCGGCGCGCGCGAGCGCTTCGAACCGTTGCCGGATGCGCGACATCAGCGGCCCTTGCGCCAGGCCAGCGTCGCCTCGCGGCAAGACGCACGGCAGAAGAACTCGAGCCCGCTCGCCTCGGCGACGATGTGCAGGTCCTTGTCGCCGCGGCCGGAAAGATTCACCAGCAGCACGCCGTCTTTCGGCAGCGTCGGCGCGAGCTTGGCCGCATGCGCCAGCGCGTGGCTGGACTCCAGCGCGGGGATGATGCCTTCGATCCGGCAGCAATCGTGGAACGCCTGCAGCGCCTCCGCGTCGGTGGCGCCGACATACTCGGCGCGCCCCGTGTCCTTCAGCCACGCGTGCTCCGGGCCGACGCCCGGATAGTCGAGTCCCGCCGAGATCGAGTGCGTCTCGGTGATCTGACCGTTTTCGTCCTGCAGAAGATACGTGCGATTGCCGTGCAACACGCCGGGGGTCCCGCGCTGCAGGCTGGCCGCGTGCCGCATCGTGGTCAGCCCCTCGCCGGCGGCTTCGACACCGACGAGCCTGACGTTCTCGTGCGGGATGTAGTCGTAGAAAATGCCCATCGCGTTGCTGCCACCGCCGACGCACGCGATCACGTAGTCCGGCTGGCGGCCAGCCATCGCGGGCATCTGCTGCACGCACTCCTTGCCGACGACCGAGTTGAAGTCGCGCACCATCATCGGATACGGGTGTGGGCCGGCCACCGTGCCGATGATGTAGAAGGTGTTCTCGACGTTGGTGACCCAGTCGCGCATCGCTTCGTTCAGCGCGTCCTTCAGCGTGCGCGAGCCGCTTTCGACCGGAACGACTTCGGCACCGAGCAGCTTCATCCGGTAGACGTTCGCCGCCTGCCGGCCGACGTCTTCGGCGCCCATGTAGACGACGCACTGCATGCCGAAACGCGCGGCGACCGTGGCGGTGGCCACGCCGTGCTGGCCGGCGCCGGTTTCGGCGATCACGCGCGGCTTGCCCATGCGTTTGGCCAGCAGGGCCTGACCGACCGTGTTGTTGATCTTGTGCGCGCCGGTGTGGTTCAGGTCTTCGCGCTTCAGATAAATCTGCGCACCGCCGAGCTTCTCGCTCCAGCGCTTCGCGTGATAGATCGGGCTCGGACGACCGACGTACTGCCGCAGTTCGCGCTCGAACTCGGCGACGAACTCCGGATCCTTGCGATAGCGCTGGTACGCATCGCGCAGTTCCTCGAGCGCGTGCATCAACGTCTCCGCGACGAAGATGCCGCCGTACCGGCCGAAGTGCCCGCGCGCGTCCGGAAGATCGTATGGCTTCATGTCGGATTCGGTTCCGCATCCGCCGCGCGCACGGCGGCGAAGAATCGTTTCAGCTTGTCGGCGCTCTTGACGCCCGGTGAATCCTCCACACCGCTCGCCACGTCGACCGCATACGGCCGCACCCGCCTGATCGCGGCACCGACATTGTCGGCGTCCAGCCCGCCGGCGAGCACGAGCGGCTTGCGCCGCGCCGCCGGCGGCGGCAGCCGCGACCAGTCGAACGGGCGTCCGCCGCCACCGTAGCGCGCCGTCGGTGCATCGGCCAACAAGGCCAACGCGCTGGCGAAGGCGGCCGCGCAGTCTAACAAATCGACGCCCTCCGCCATGCGCACGGCGCGCACGTACGGCCGCGCGTAGCGAAGGCAATCGGACTCGGTTTCGTCGCCATGGAACTGCAGCAACGCATTCGGCGCGACCTCCAGCGCCGCGCGGATGTCGTCCGCGGCGGCATTGACGAACAGCAGCACCGGTGTGACGAACGCCGGCACCTCGCGAACGAGCGATCTCAGTTGCGCAAGATCGACATGGCGCGGGCTGCCCGGATACCGCACGAAACCGACCGCGTCGGCGCCGAGCGCAGCCGCCGCCGCGATATCGGCGGCGCGCGTCATTCCGCAGATCTTGATTCGGGTGCGAGTCATCCCGGCAACGGCATCGCGTCGAGCGGCGCCGGCAATGCCAGCGTCGGATCGTACTGGACGTGCGTCAGATACAACCCGACGGCCGAGAACGTCGGCGCTGCGGCGGCGCGGCTGCGGGCTTCGATGACCGCCCGCACCCAACCGGGGGGCTGCCGGCCCAATCCGACGTACACGAGCGTGCCGACGAGGTTGCGCACCATGTGATGCAGGAACGCGTTGGCGACGAAACGCAGACGGATCAACCGGCCGAAGCGGTCGATGCGCAGCTCGCGCAACTCGCGCACGGGCGAGGCCGCCTGACATTCGGCCGCGCGAAACGATGTGAAGTCGTGCTCCCCGACCAGATGGATGGCGGCGGCGCGCATGGCGTCGACGTCGAGCGGTCGGTAGACCCAGCCGACGCGTCGTTCGGCCAGCGGCGAGCGAACCGGGTCGTTCAGCAGCCAATAGTCGTAGCGGCGCGCGCGGGCACCGAAGCGCGCGTGAAAGTCGTCGGGCACGCGCGCCGCCCAGCGCACCGCGGCCGATCGTGGCAGCCAGCGGTTGACACCGCGCACCCACGATTGTAGCGGCCGCTCGAGCAGGGTGTCGAAGTGCACGACCTGGTAGGTCGCATGAACGCCGGCGTCGGTGCGTCCGGCGCAGATGGTCGCCACCGGATGGGTCGCGAACGCCGCGAGCGCGCGCTCGAGCGCATCCTGCACGCCGGTGCCGCCGGGCTGCGTCTGCCAGCCGGTGAACGCGCTGCCGTCGTACTCGAGCCCCAGCGCGAGTCGCATGGCGACGACCGAATGAGTCGCCGGCACGCTCCACGTGCCGGCGACTGCCGGATCGACCGCTTACGCGTCGACCTGCTTGAGCAGCTCGACCGCGGACTGGCGTTGCTCGCGCGTACCGTCGCGCATGACTTCCTCGAGCAGCTCGCGCGCGCCGTCCTTGACGCCGAGATCGATGTAGCCCCGCGCCAGATCGAGCTTGGTGGCCATCTGCGCGGCGAGCGGGCTGCCCGCTTGCGTCTCGGTACGACGGCCGCCGATCTCCACATCGGAGCCGGTCAGATCGAAATCGATCAGGGGCACCGTCGCCTGGTCGGTGTTCGACGTCAGACGTGGCGCCTGCTCGTCGGGCAGCGCACCCACCTCGCCGAGCAGGGTCGGACGCGACAGCGCCTCTTCGAGCGCCGACGTGGCCGCGCTGGCCGCCGGTGCGGCGAACGGCGGCGCTGGCGCGCGGGTCGGCAGGTTCAAATCGACCTCGGGCAAGGCCGGGCGCGCGCCGGTCGGGCTCGGCGATGCGCTGGGCACGTTGGTTGGCGGGAAGCTGATGTCGAGGTCGGGCGCCTTCGCCATGGCGGGCGCGACGGCAGGCGCAGGTTTCGGGGCCGCAGCCGGTGCTGGCGTCGGCGCCGGAACTTGTGGTGCCTTCGTCGCGCCGAGATCGAAGTCGAGCGACCCAAAGTCGAGCGCGCCAGCGGTCGTGGCACCGAACGGGTCGATCGTCCCCGCGCGTGCGGCCGGCGCCGTCGGCGCAGCCGGCTCCTCGAGCGGCAGGGTCGCTTCGAACTGGGTCTGCGGTACGGATTGCGCCGTATTCGACGGAGTCATCGCCGTGTCGGCGGTCATCCTCGAATCGACCTGCATCGCGGTGTCCGCGGTCATTTTCGTGTCCGGGACGAAGCGCGATGTGATGCTCGCGGCCGTGCCCTGCGACGGCGCGCCGCCGGTGTCGAGTACCGGCTCGCGCGCAGCCGCCCCGCCGAGGGTGGCCGGCGGCGCAATCACCCCGCCCAGCGTGGACGGACGATCCCGAGTGCTTGGATTCAGCCGCAGCTCCGTGGTCGGACCGCGCACTGCGGCGTCCGCGGCGGCCCCGGCAAACATCGGGTTGGACGGATCGAGCGAGCGGCCCAGCTTGACCGCGCGTTCCCAATCCTCGCCCGAGCCGCCGGTGCGGTCGCGCAGTTCCTGCACGACGGCGTTGAACGAGGCCTTGTCGCCGCGCCGCGCGTAGATCTCGAGCAGCTTCACGCGCACCGCGTGCCGATCAGGCTGCAGCCGCAGCGCCTCCTTGAGGATGTCCTCGGCCTGCTCTTCGCGACCATAGGCGATGTAAACGTCGGCCTCCGCAACCGGATCGACCTCGTTCGAATCGAGCTGCGAAGCGGCCGGGATGAAGCTCGAGTTGAACGTACTCGTTGCGCCGGTATCGACACTGCGCCCGCCGGTCGCGCCGAACAGCGAATTGGCGCGCAGACCCTCGCCGGTCGCCTTGAACTCTTCGCCCTTCTCGACCTTGCGGCGCCGGTAGACGTTCAGTCCCAAGAGCGCCAGCAGCAACGCGACGAGCCCACCGAGAGCGACCAGCGTCGTCGTGTCGTGGAACAGTCCGTCGAGGAAACTCGTTTCCTGCGCGGGCGCAGGCGCAGGCGACGGGGCTTTCGCCGCTTCGACCTTGGGAGGCTCCGCCTTCGGGGTTTCCGCCTTCGGCGCCTCGACTTTCGGTGCTTCGACTTTCGGCGCCTCAGCTTTCGGCGGCTCGGTCTTGGCAGGGGCCGCGACAGGAGCGGACGCCGCCTGCGGCGCGGGTGCATCCGTCTTGGCTTCGGCCTGTTTCTGTGCCTGAGCCCCCGCTTTGCTCTGCAGCTCGAGCGCCTTCTTCAGCGCCTCGTTGGCTTTCTTCAGTTCGGCGGCGCGCTCTTCTTGCTCCTTCAGCGCGCGCTGCCGGGCAATCTCTTCGTCTTTGGCCTTGGTCGCGGCTGCGGCCGCCGCGGAGGGTGCGGGCTCTGCCTTCGCGATCTTCAGCTGGTCACCCGTAGGCGCCGGCACGGCCTTGTCCTCGACCTTCGTCGTCACGCGACCCTGAGCGGCAGCGGCTGGGGCGGGCGCGGCGGCAACCGGCGCAGCCGTTGCTGCGGCTTGCGCGAGGCGGCTCTTGTACTGCGCAAAATCGGCGCTGTGGGCGGCGACCTCCTGGCGTGCATCGGCCGCCGAGATGGCTTCTGCCTCCGACGCATCCGGAATGGTCAGCGTGCGTCCGGCGAGCAGCCGGTTCATGTTGTTGGCGACGAAGGCGTTCGGGTTGGCGCGGAACAACGCCACCAACATCTGATCGAGGGAGACGTTCGCCGGTTTGTTTCGCAAGGCGATCTTGCCCAGCGTGTCGCCGGATTTCACCGTGTAGCTGTCCGACGTTCCCGGTGCCGCGGCGATCGCCGCCGGCGCGGGGGGGGCCGCAGGAGCCGGCGTCGGCGCAGGCGCCGCAACGGGCGCGGGCTCGGGCGCTGCGGCCACCGGCGCGG
>JBBIQI010000008.1:35401-36618 GCA_037442465.1 Burkholderiales bacterium | reverse complement strand
CGCGCGCGGGCGCCTGCGCGCGCTCGAGCAGTTCGATCCGCCAGCCACGCCGCGCCAGCGCTGCGGCGACATGGCAGCCCGCCAGCCCGGCCCCAATCACGAGCGCACGCCGCTCGCCTGCGTACGGTGCGGGCGGCTCGTGGCGCCGAGATTTCCAGCGCGGCGCGTAGCGCGCCGTCAGCATCTGGCGCTTGCGGCCGAAGCCGGCGCGCAGCGCGAGCTCGAAGCCGCTGGCGGCCAACGCGTCGCGCACGCCGCGCCCGGTCGCCCACGTCGCGAGCGTTGCGCCCGGACGCGCCAGTCGGGCCAGCGCCTTGAGCAGCGGCGGCTCCCACATCTGCGGATTGCGCGCGGGAGCGAATCCATCGAGATAAAACGCATCGGCGCCGACGACGAGCTGCGGAACGACTTCGCGCGCGTCGCCGAGCGCGAGCGTCAGCACGACGCGGCCGGCCTCGAATTCGAGCCGGTGCAGCCCAGGCAGCGGCAGCGGCCAGCGCGCCGCCAGTTCGCGTGCGTGCGCCTGCAGCTCGGCCGGGGCCGCGGCGACGAGGGCTTGCGCTGGCAAAGGATGCAGCTCGACAGATACGAAGTGCAGCCGCTCGCAGCGGCGCGGATCGTCGCGCCACGCCTGCCAGGTCGCGAGGAAGTTCGTGCCCAGCCCGAAGCCGGTTTCGACGATGACGAACTGCGCGCGCTCGCGCCAGCGCGCCGGCAGCTCGTTGCCGCCGAGGAACACGTGCCGCGCCTGCGCCAGCGCGCCGTCGCGACTGGCGTAGATGTCGCCGTAGCGCTCCGAAAACGGCGCGCCGGTCGCGTCGAACGCGAGGCGCTCGAACTCGATGCGGGTCGGCATGCAGCGATCGTAGCGGTCGGCTCGCCCCGCCATCGTGAAGCGGGACCGCGCAGGGGATCCACCACCAGCGCGCCGAAGGCGCGTCCGTTTTCGAGCCCCTTCGTACGGTGAGTCTCGTGGAAGTCCACGTCACACGCGCCACAGGCGCGTGCGTCTCGGTGCCCATCCCGTCATCGGGCGTTGCTCAACGTCGTGACCCGTGCCAATCGCCCGGCGTCCCCGTCCGTCGCCGGAGGTCATTCATGTCCAACCGCCCTCAGTCACACCGAGCCCACCACCCGTCGTCATTCCGGCCACACCACCTTCGTCATTCCGGCCACACCACCTTCGTCATTCCGGCCACACCACCTTCGTCATTCCG
>JBBIQI010000008.1:0-35301 GCA_037442465.1 Burkholderiales bacterium | reverse complement strand
CGCAACGCCGAGATCCCTCGCGCCGCTCGGGATGACGGAACCGACGCTCGCGAAGGCGAAGCGAACTCGCAAGATGGGACATCACGAGATCGGCTGATCCCCAATGACGCAGACCAAGGGAGACTTCACCGCGCGGCATGTACGGCGACGCCGCGCGACCGCTGCGCGCCGCCGATATCGCCCCTGCCCCCGAAAAGGGGCGTGAGCACACAGGTCAGGTCTTCAGCGGCTTGAAGCGGATGCGTTTCGGCCGCGCGCCTTCTTCGCCCAGACGCCTGACCTTGTCGGCCTCGTATTCGTGGAAGTTGCCCTCGAAGAAGAACCACTTCGAGTCGCCTTCGCACGCGAGGATGTGCGTGCAGATGCGGTCGAGGAACCAGCGGTCGTGCGAGATGACGAGCGCGGTGCCGGCGAACTCGAGCAGCGCCTCTTCGAGCGCTCGCAGCGTCTCCACATCCAAGTCGTTCGACGGCTCGTCGAGCAGCAGCACGTTGCCGCCGACGAGCAGTGTCGCGGCCAGATGCAGCCGGCCGCGTTCGCCGCCGGACAGATTGCCGACGATCTTCTGCTGGTCGGCGCCGCGGAAGTTGAAGCGGCCCAGGTACGCGCGCGACGGCATCTCGAACTTGCCGACCGTCAGGATGTCCTGCCCGCCCGAGATCGCCTCCCACGCGGTCTTGTCGTTCGGCAGCGCGTCGCGCGTCTGATCGACCACCGCGAGCTTCACCGTCGGGCCGATCTTGATCTCGCCCGAGTCCGGTTTCTCCTTGCCGGTGATCATTCGAAACAGCGTCGACTTGCCGGCGCCGTTCGGCCCGATCACGCCGACGATCGCGCCCGGCGGGATCTTGAACGACAGCTTGTCGATCAGCAGCCGGTCGCCGTAGCCCTTGCTCACGTCGATGAACTCGATCACCTCGTTGCCGAGCCGCTCGGCGACCGGAATGAAGATCTCCTGAGTCTCGTTGCGCTTCTGGTATTCGTAGCTCGACATCTCCTCGAAGCGTGCGAGCCGTGCCTTGCTCTTGGCCTGCCGCGCCTTCGCGTTTTGGCGCACCCACTCCAGCTCCTGCTTCATCGCCTTGATGCGGGCGGCCTCCTGCTTGGCTTCCTGCTCGAGGCGCCGCTCCTTCTGCTCGAGCCAAGACGAGTAGTTGCCCTTCCACGGGATGCCCATGCCGCGATCGAGCTCGAGGATCCACTCGGCCGCGTTGTCGAGGAAGTAGCGGTCGTGCGTGACGGCGACCACGGTGCCGGGGAAGCGCTGCAGGAACTGCTCGAGCCACTCGACCGACTCCGCGTCGAGGTGGTTGGTCGGCTCGTCGAGCAGCAGCATGTCGGGCTTGCTCATCAGCAGCCGGCACAGCGCCACACGGCGCTTCTCGCCGCCGGACAGATGGGCGATCTTCGCGTCCCACGGCGGCAGGTTCAGCGCGTCGGCGGCGATCTCGAGCTGGTGCTCGAGGTCGGCGCCGCTCGCTGCCAAAATGGCCTCGTACTTCGCCTGTTCGGCGGCGAGCTGGTCGAAGTCCGCATCGGGTTCGGCGTACGCGGCGTAGATCGCGTCGAGCTTCTGTTTCGCTTCGAGCACGTCGCCGAGGCCCGACTCGACCTCCTCGCGCACCGTCTTGTCCGGATCGAGCTGCGGCTCCTGCGGCAGGAAGCCGATCTTGATTCCCGGCATCGGAATCGCTTCGCCCTCGATGTCGTGGTCGAGCCCCGCCATGATTTTCAGCAGCGTCGACTTGCCCGAACCGTTCAACCCCAGCACGCCGATCTTGGCGCCCGGGAAGAACGACAGCGAGATGTTCTTCAGGATCTGCCGCTTGGGGGCAACGACCTTGCCCACGCGGATCATCGTGTAGACGTACTGCATTGCTGTAATGCCCTCGGAGCGGCCGCGCGCGTGTGGTCGCGCGGCCGGGATCGCGGGCGCGCGGGATGCGCCCGAGTTGATCGAAGGCGCGAAGCTTACCGAACTGGCACGTCGCCGACGATGCGCCCGCGGCGCCTTGACCCGCTCGACCGCACGCCCTACGACTGCCGGGTCGACGAGCCGAATGCGCGTCGGCGCATGCCCGCCGCCGAGGTCCGTGAGCAGGTCGGGCGCGTCGGGCTAGCCCGCGCCCTTGATGAACTGAACCACGCGCGCCTGGGTCGCCGCGTCGTTGTCGAAGCCGCCGTGCGTCGTGCTGGTGCTCGTCGCGCCGGGCGCGGCGTGCACGGTCGCGTTCTTCAGCTTCGCCGCGTAGGGGTCGAAGTACTTCTGCATGCCGAGGATCGGCGTCGGCCGGCCGCCCTCGAACGATTGCGACACGAGGTACAGCAGCGAACGCTTGTACGGCCCGCAGGTCGGATCGTCCTCTTCGGCCTTGTCGGTCAGGTGGAACTGCTGGTAGCGCTTGACCGTGCCGTCGGCGATGCGCGGGCGGACGAGCCTGTCGAAGGTATCGAGCCGCACCGCGGGCGCGAGGAAGCTCAACGTCTCGAATCTCACCTTCGCCGCGAGCGCGTCGACGATGTGCGAATGCACGATGCTGCCGGCCGAATGGCCGACGAGATGGAAACGCACGTTGTTCTTCTTCAGCCCCGACTTGGCGAAGTGCGACCACAGCAGCACCGCGCCCGACTTGGCGTCGCGGCTGATCGCTTCGGCGTTCTGTTTCATTTCGCCCCAGATCGCCGTGCCGGGCTCGGCGAGCGCGCGCTCGACGCGCTCGTTCCACCACCGTTCGGCCTTCGACCAGAAGCCTTCGCCGGCGCCGGCCGGGCGCGGCACGTCGCGCACGGCGTCCGCGATGCGATTGACCACCGTCGACAGGAAGTCGGTCTCCCACATCAGGTAGATCGGAAAGATCCGGCGCTCGTACAGCAGCGGGATCCACTCGGCGGCGTTGGCTGCCGCGTCCTTCTCGCCGACCAGGCCGCCGTGCGCGTACACGCAGACGTCGATCGGCTGATCCTCGAGCCTCCAGCGCCGGCGCGCTTCGGCAAGGTGGATGTCGACGATCGCGCGCACGTCGTCCTCGCTGGTGCGGAACAGCCCGCTCGACGACAGCCGGCCGTTGTTGCCCATGTTCAGCACGAACGGCGAAATCTCGCGGTCGCGCAGCACGGTGCTCGACGCCAGCGCCACCCGCCCCTGCGCATCGGTGCGCAGCGTCGTCGCGCGCGAGATCGCCTGATGCTCCTGCGTGACCACGCCGAGCTGCGCGACCCAGCAGTCCATCGCGTTGTCGAGCCAGTCCTCGTAGGTCAGGATCGCGTAGCCGTACGAACCCCAATCGGTGTCCCACGAGTTCTGCAGCAGGAAGCCGCGCTCGTCGTAGCCGACGATCGCGAAGGCGTGGCCGCCGTCGCCGCCCTTCGCCGGCGGGATCACGAACAGGCCGTCGAACGACGTCGGCCGTTTCTGCAGCGCTCCCGCGCCGCCGCCGTCGGCACCCGCGTCCCAGCCCTTGTGCGTATCGGCGCTCGCGTAGACGATGCCCACTTCGTTCAGCGCGGCGTGGATGTCGCCGATCTGTTTCTTGTCGATGCGGTAGTACGCGCCGAGCGGGCGCTTGACCGCGTCGAGCCACCAGTCGTCGGCCGCCTTCTTCGGCGCCGGCGGCATGCGCAAACCGGTCTGCCACAACGCATCGGCGCACGCGCCGTGCTTGTGCCAGCCCTTCAGCGCGCCGCGCAGGCTCGAACCCTCGTCCTTCGATCCCGGGAATTCGTCGTAGCGGCCCGCCATCGAGTACAGCATGTACGGCGAAATCGCCGGCGCACGCTCGCGCTGCGCCTTCCGCAGCAAGTGCTCGACGACCAGCGACAACGAAAACCCGTGCACGCGCTCGTGTCCTGCTGGTTCTTCACCGGCAGCGCGAACTCGGGAACCCAGCGCGGCCTTGGCGCAACCGCGACATTGGGCCGGAACGGCAGGTCGCGGAAGTCGATGCGGTCGGGGCGGACGTTGCGTTTGCGCGCGGGCGCGCTCTTCCCTTTCTTGGCCATCGAATCCTCCGTCGAGGTCAGGCGTTGGTTCTTGTTCGTGGGCGCGCCGGTCTACATCCGCGCAGCGACAACTCCTGTCGAGTCACGGTAGTCGCGCGATCGGACAGCGTCAACGTGAATCGTCGGGGCTGCCGTGCGCTGCGCGCACGTTAGTCTGCGCCGAAAGGCGAGCGCCTTTCCGGGCCGCGCCGATCTACCGATATGTCGCGGCCCTGCGGCTGCGTGCGACTGGCCGGCGACCCGCTCGCGACGAAACCGGCGCGCCTTCTCAGCACTCGACGACGTTGACCGCGAGTCCGCCACGTGCGGTCTCCTTGTACTTGGTCTGCATGTCGGCGCCGGTCTCGCGCATCGTCTTGATCACCTGGTCGAGCGACACGTAATGCGTGCCGTCGCCGGCGAGCGCCATGCGCGCGGCGTTGATCGCCTTGGCGGCGGCGATCGCGTTGCGCTCGATGCAGAGAATCTGCACCAGCCCGCCGACCGGATCGCAGGTCAGACCGAGGTGGTGCTCCATGCCGATTTCGGCGGCGTTCTCCGCCTGCCGCGGCGTGCCGCCGAGCACGGCCGCGAGCGCGCCCGCGGCCATCGAGCAGGCCACGCCGACCTCGCCCTGACAGCCGACCTCGGCGCCGCTGATCGACGCGTTCTCCTTGTACAGGATGCCGATCGCCGCGGCGGTCAACAGGAAGTCGATCACGCCGCGCTCGTCCGCGCCCGGCACGAAGCGCGCGTAGTAATGCAGAACCGCGGGGACGATGCCGGCCGCGCCGTTGGTCGGCGCGGTGACTACACGGCCGCCGGCGGCGTTTTCCTCGTTGACCGCCAGCGCCCACAGGTTGACCCAGTCGAGCACCGCCAGCGGATCGGTCAGGCCTGCGCCGGGCCGCGACAGCCTGCGAGACAGCGCCGGCGCCCGCCGCTTGACGCGCAGCGGCCCCGGCAGCTCGCCGTCGATCGAACAGCCGCGTTCGACACACGCCTGCATCGCGCGCCAGATCTCGAGCAGCCCGGCATCGATCTCGGCGTCGCTGCGCCAGTGCCGCTCGTTGGTGCGCATGATCCGCGCGATCGACGCGCCTTCGCGCTGGGCGAGCGCGAGCAACTGCGCGCCGGTGTGGAACGGATACGGCAGGATCGTCGTGTCCGGCGCGATGCGCTTGTGCGCCGTGCCGTCGGCCGCGACGTCGTCGCTGACGACGAAGCCGCCGCCGACCGAGTAGCAGACCTTCGCCAGCCGCTCGCCGCCCGCGCGGTCGAGCGCGACGAAGCGCATGCCGTTGGCGTGGAACGGCAGCGTCTTCATCCGGTAAAAAAGCAGGTCTTCGCGCTCGTCGAAGTCGATTGCGTGCGCGCCGAGCAGCCGCAGCCGGCCCTCGCTTCTGATCGCCGCGAGCCGCGCCGGGATCGCATCGACGTCCACGCTGTGCGGTTCCTCGCCTTCGAGCCCGAGCAGCACCGCCTTGTCGCTGCCGTGCCCCTTGCCGGTCGCGCCGAGCGAGCCGTACAGCCCGGCGCGCACGCGCGCGATCTCCGGCAGCAGGTTCGTGTGCGCGAGCCGCAGCGCGAGCAGCCGCGCGGCGCGCATCGGTCCGACCGTGTGCGAGCTGGACGGTCCGATGCCGATCTTGAACAGATCGAAGGCGCTGACGGCCACGTGGCGCTCCGCCTGCTGCGAGGGCCGCAGCATCGCACTCCGGGCGCACCCGTGCACGCGGCTGTGCGTCAACGGCACACCGCTTCGGCTACGATGCGCGCCGCTTGCCGACGCACGACAGGGAGAAAACACGAATGTCCGGAGCGCACTTTCACGTCCACGGCCCGCACGATCACGAACTCGAACATGCCACCCAGCACGGCGAGCGCGACACGTTCGCCGGCCGCATCGCTGTGACGACCGCGATCCTCGCGACCGTCGGCGCGCTGATGGCCTACGAAGGCGGCGCCACGCAGGCCAACGCGGGCCTGTTCAAGAACAACGCCGCGATCAAGAAGACCGAGGCGTCGAACCAGTGGAACTACTACCAGGCCAAGAGCAACAAGCAGAACCTGGCCGAGCTGGCGCAGTCGCTGGCGGCCACGCCGGAAAAGCAGAACTTCTATCGCGACGAGATCGCGCGCTACGACCGCGAAAAGAAGGCGATCAAGGCGGTCGCCGAAAAGCTCGAAGCCGAGGCCAAGGAATGGGACCGCAGGAGCGACGCCGAGCTGCACCTGCATCACCGCTGGGCGCAGGCGACGACGGCGCTGCAGATCGCCATCGCGCTGTCGGCCATCGCGCTGCTGACGCGCCGTCAATGGCTCGTCTGGGGTGTCTACGGCGTCGCCGGGCTGGGTGGCCTGCTGGGTGCGCTGGCGCTGGCGCACGTCTGACGCCGCAGGCCAACGGCGGCCGAGCGCGCCATGACGTGGCCGCTGCTGGCAGGACTCGCCGCCGGGGCGCTGTGGGGCGTCGTGTTCGTCGCACCGAAGCTGCTCGACGGCTTCGCGCCGTTCGAAATCACGCTCGGCCGGTACACGGCGTACGGCGCGGTGTGCGCGGTGCTCGCGGCGGCGACGTGGCCAACGTTCCGCCGCGTTCTGACCTGGCGCAACGTCGCGCTTGCCGCGCTGCTGGCCGCCCTGTCGAACAGCGTCTACTACGCGCTCATCGTCGTCGCGGTGCGCGACGCCGGCGTGGCGCCTGCGAGTCTCGCGATCGGCACGATCCCGCTGTGGCTGGCAATGCTGGGCCGCTTCGAGGCGCACGTGCCGCAGCCGCCGCGCATGCGCCTCGTCGCGCCGCTGGCGCTGATCGCCGCGGGCATCGGGCTGATCAACGCCGACGCGTTCGCGCGGCTCGAAACCGGCCAGCACTTCGCGCGCGGCGCGTTGGCCGCACTGGCCGCACTCGTCTGCTGGACTGCGTATCCGCTCCTCAATGCGCGTTTCCTGAAGCGCCATCGCGACATCCCGAACGTCGCGTGGACCAATCTGCTCGGGCTCGCAACCGTGCTCGGGCTACTGCCCGCGCTGCCCTTCGTCGTCGCGCCGGTCGCGGCGGCGGTTGGCGAACGCGACTGGGCTTCGTTCGTCGTCTGGTGCGCGGTCATGGGCTTCGGCAGCTCATGGCTCGCCACCTGGCTGTGGAACCACGCGTCGAGCCGGCTTCCGGTTTCACTCGCGGGACAACTGATCGTGTCCGAGACACTCTTCGCGCTCGCCTACGGCTTCGCGCTCGACGCGCGCTGGCCGAGCGCGACCGAGCTGGCGGCGATCGCCGCCTTCACCGCCGGCATCGTGCTGGCGGTGCGGGCGTTTCGGTGAGCCGCTCCCCTTCTTGCGAGCGACGACCGAGAAGCAACCTCAGACTGCGCACCGCAGGTGCGCCGGTCCTTATCGCCCCGAAGGACAGACCGAGAGGGACTCCCAAGGCGCCAGTCTCGCGACGGTGCTGCCTGCGGCCTCGTCGTGCCGGCGTTGGAGAAATCTCCCCTGCCCCCCTTTACGAGACGGCGGAGGTATCCCTAGCGCACGGCATCGCGCATCGCGGCGAGGATCTGCGACTGCACGTTCGGGCGCATCGCGGCCTCCAGGTGTTGCGCGCGGTCGACCGCGATCAGTCGCTTCGGCTCCTTCGCCGCCGCGAAGAGCTGCTCGCTGTGCTTGAACGGGATCACCTGATCTGCGCGGCCGTGGACGAACACGAGCGGCACGTCGATGCGTACAAGCGCGGTCAACGGGTCCTTGTCGGCGCCCGGCAGCAGCGGCAGCGCAAGCGGCAGCAACGGCGCGAGCACGATCGACTGCAGCGCGGCGTCGCGCGCGATGCCGCGGTAGCTCGCGAACGCCGAGTCGATCACCGCGAGCCGTACGCCGGCCGCGTCCTCGGCGAGCAGCCGCAGCGCCGTGGCGCCGCCCAGGCTCTGGCCAAAGACGATCAGCTTGGTCGCATCCGCGTCGCGGCGCGCACGCAGATGCGCGAGCGCCGCACGCGCGTCCGCGAGCACGCCGTCGAGCGTCGGCCGGCCCTCGGAGCGGCCGAAGCCGCGGTAGTCGAGCATCAGCACGTTGAAGCCGGCGCGCGGCAGCCACGCCGCGAGCGGCAGATGGTTGCTGACGTTGGCCGCGTTGCCGTGCAGGTGCAGGACCGAGCCCAGCACTGCGCCCTGCGCCGGCAGCCACCAGGCGTGCAGCTTGACGCCGTCGGCGGCGGTGAGGGCGACGTCCTCGTACGCGAGCCCGTAGTCGGCCGGCCGCGTGTATTGCACGCGGTCCGGGTAGAAGAACATGCCTTCGATCATGTTGCAGCCGGCGAGCATCGATGCGGCGAGAGCGACAAGGCAGGCGCGGACCGGTGCCGATTCGATCATCGAGGCCCCGGTCATCGTCGTGGCTGCGCGCCCCGGGAAAAGAAAAGCCCACCGCGTTGCCGCGGTGGGCCGTCTGCCAGCAAGACCCCCTAGTCTGGTCGACTAGCGCTTCGGGGCCTTCTTGGCAGGCTTCTTCGCAGTCCTCTTCATAGCGTGACCTCGCATGAAGCGCCGCCACACGACGGCACGCGAAGTCTCATCCGGCTGCGCGCCCGTTGTCAAGGATCTTGATCTCCGGAGTAGGCGGCACCATTACCGCGAATCCTCGGCGCGCCGAATGTCCGGACAGCGCAGCTTTCCAATCGCACGCTTGCGGTGCTCGTAGTTCGCGTCGCCTGCGCCGCACGGTGCGCCGGCGCCCAGCGCATGCACTTGCGACGCGGCGAATACGCGCATTCAACGCCGCTGCGACCGCGCCTGCACCAATGCCCCAATGTCGCGCCGGCGGAGCGAATCCGCATAAAGCGCCACCAGTTCGGCGTACTCGTCACGAGCGCGTTCGGATTCGCGCAGCGCCGCATCGGCACGTTCTTCGCACCCCGGACCAGGGGTCGCCTCCATGACAATCCGTTCGAAGTGAGACGCGGGTAGACTGCAAGGACCCACAGCGACGCCGTACACACGCTCCACCGCATCGACCAAAGCGGATGCCGCAGCGTATGGCGGCCGCTCTTGCGGCGGCAACCGTGCGTCGAAAAGCTGCCCCGACAGCGACTGCCACGCGTACTCCATCGCAATCCGCTCGCGCGAATCGAACGCCCACAGCAGCAGCCGGTTCAACTCGCCCGCATCGCCCGCGCCCGCTCTCATCGCATCGACCGCCCGTATCAGCGCACCAAGCTCGGAGTCGTGGGTGCGCGCACGCGCGCGAACGTCTTCCATCGCACGAACCTGCAAGCCAAACGCCTCACGCACAAAATTGCGACAACGCCGCTCCAGCGTCTCCGCAGCCCGCTTCTGTCGCAAGGCCGCACGCAGCCGCGCCGTTCGATCAGCGGAGAGCGCCTGCGCAGAGTTCAACTCCGCAATCATCGACTCGGCCTGCTGGCGCAGCGAGGATGAGCCTTCTACGCCCAGCGCTAGCGCACACACATCCCGAACCCTCGTTGCAAACAGCCATGCATCAGCCCGCGGTTCGCGTAGTGCGCGTTCGTACGCCGCGTGCAGATCTTCCTCCTGCGCCGCCTCGCGCTCGCTCCAGACCGCGGCATTTGGGGAACGCGCCGCACCTTGGGAAGGTCCGCCGTGCGTCATCGACCCAGCGGTTGGCGCAATCGCCGATGGCCTCTCGGGCTGTGCTCCGGGCGCGGAGCTACGCTGCCAGGTTGCAAACAGAACGATCGCGAGCACGGCCGCCACGCAGCCGCCCGCCACACCGATCTGACGCCGGCTTATAGGCATCGCATCCTGCGGCTGGGCTGGATTTCCACGAATCCGGTACTGATCCACGACGCGGTGATCGTCACCCTACCGCGGAATCGACCTCGCCGCGCTGACCCCAGTAGCCGGTTTCGATCCGGACCGGCGCGGACGCGAAACACGTGTCCAAACCGGGCGCATCGAACGTCGCGGGCTGATCCGGCGACTTCACGATCGTCTGGAAGATCAGTGGAGCGGTCGTCGACCACTTGCAGGCGCCGCCGCTGCATGAAACACCGTACGCCGACAGGGCAAACTCCGCAATGATTCCGTCGTCGTGTCGAATCCGAATCCGGTCGCCGGGCCTGAAGTGGCCGTACTGGGAGTTGAGTGCCTGCTTGAAGAACGCATTCGCGAGAGGGAACACCGGTTCGTCGGCCGCGTAGGCACCGCTGACCCCGTTCGAACGAGCGAAGTCTGATACTGGAAACGGACCGTATGTCGCGGCGAGTGCAAAGCCGGCGAGCGCAAGTCCCGCGTACAGCGCCTTCGTCGTACAGGTAGACCGCCGCATGCCCGTCCCCCGCGCCGCCCCAGATTGGACGCAAGGTTATGCCCGCTGGACGAGCGCGTCCATGCCGCGCCCCGACACGGCCACCGAAGTCTGCGGGGCAATGAAGACCGCCTCTGTGAGACGTGCGCACGTGTGCCGGGCGCAAAAACGTGCGCGCCTTGGTCAGCAGGATGCGACGGTGCAACAAACTTCGCTGGGGCAGTGGCCGATCTCCGGCCCGCTGCTCGGTCCCGCTGAGCGGTTTGTCGATCGTTCACGCACCGTACCGGGTGCTCTCCTCGGTCAAGTGCGATCCGGGGGCGGGTGCAACCAGAACAAAGAGCGCGGATAGGCGCAGAAGATGTTGCGGTCCAAGTACGCGTTGTCGACGCGCGCCAGCGCAGCCGGACAGGCCGCGCTCCACACCTTTGCGGCCCTACGCCGCCGGCGCGCGCTCCACCGCGAAGGCACTGACCGGCGGACAGGCACAGAACACATTACGGTCGCCGTACGCGTTGTCGACGCGCGCGACCGGCGGCCAGTACTTCTGGCGCTTCAGTTCCGGCCGCGGGAAGGCGGCCTGCTCGCGCGAGTAGTCGTGCGCCCAGGTCTCGGCCATCACCATCACCGCCGTGTGCGGCGCGTTCTTCAGCGGGTTGTCGTCGCGGTCGACGCGGCCTTCCTCGACCGCGCGGATCTCTGCGCGGATCGCGATCATCGCGTCGATGAAGCGGTCCAGCTCGTGCTTGGACTCCGACTCGGTCGGCTCGACCATCAGCGTGCCGGGCACCGGGAAGCTCAACGTCGGCGCGTGGAAGCCGTAGTCCATCAGCCGCTTGGCGACGTCCTCGGCCGTGATGCCGCAGGCGTCCTTGATCGGTCGCAGATCGAGGATGCACTCGTGCGCGACCAGCCCGTTGCGCCCGGTGTATAGCGTCGGGTAGTACGGGGCCAGGCGTTTGGCGATGTAGTTGGCGTTGAGCAGCGCGACCTGCGTGGCGCGTTTCAGCCCTGCGGCGCCCATCATCGTGATGTACATCCACGAGATTGGCAGGATGCTGGCGGAGCCGAAGGGGGCGGCGCTCACCGGGCCGACGGCGGGGCCGGCTGCGCCCCTGTCCCCATCCGCCGGGACAGGGAGTTGGCTGGACGGAAGGTAAGGCGCGAGGTGGCTCTTCACCGCGACGGGGCCGACCCCCGGGCCGCCGCCGCCGTGCGGAATGCAGAAGGTCTTGTGCAGGTTCAGATGCGAGACATCGGATCCGAACTTGCCCGGCTTGGCCAGCCCGACCAGCGCGTTGAGGTTGGCGCCGTCGGTGTAGACCTGCCCGCCGTGCGCGTGGACGATCTCGCAGATCTCGCGGATCGCTTCCTCGAAGACGCCGTGCGTCGAGGGATACGTCACCATCAACGCGGCCAGATCCCGCGCGTGCTGCTCGGCCTTGGCCTTGAGGTCGGCCACGTCAACGTTGCCGTCGGCGTCGCACTTGACGACGACGACCTCCATGCCGCACATCTGCGCGCTCGCCGGGTTGGTGCCGTGCGCGCTCTCGGGGATCAGGCAGACGTTGCGATGCCCTTCGCCGCGCGCCCGGTGCCAGGCACGGATCGCGAGCAGGCCCGCGTATTCGCCCTGCGCGCCCGAGTTCGGCTGCAGGCTCACCGCGTCGTAGCCGGTGCACTCGGCGAGCATCTTCTCCAGCTCGTCGATCAGTTGCGCGTAGCCCGCCGCCTGCTCGGCCGGCGCGAACGGGTGGATGTTCGCGAACTCGGGCCACGTGACCGGGATCATCTCCGCGGTGGCATTGAGCTTCATCGTGCACGAGCCGAGCGGGATCATCGTGCGGTCGAGCGCCAGATCGCGGTCGGCCAGCAGCCGCAGGTAGCGCAGCATCTCGTGCTCGGCGTGGTACTGGTTGAACACCGGATGCGTCAGGTACGCCGAGCTGCGCGCCAGCGACGGCGGGATCGCGTCGCCCACGCTGGGGTCGAGCGCCGCCACGCTCGCGGTCACGCCGAAGACCCGCCACAGCGCCTCCACGTCCGCGCGCGTGGTCGTCTCGTCGAGCGAGATGCCGACCGCGGCATGACCGAGATCGCGCAAGTTGATCTTCTGCGCACGCGCGGCGGCGTGGATCTTCACCGCATCCACACCGCGCACGGCGATCGTGTCGAAGAACCGCTCGTTGACCTGCAGCCCCGCCGACTTCAGCCCGGCGGCGAGGATCGCCGTGAGCCGGTGCACGCGCTGCGCGATGCGCTTGAGCCCCTGCGGGCCGTGGTAGACCGCGTACATGCTCGCCATCACCGCGAGCAGTACCTGCGCGGTGCAGATGTTCGAGGTCGCCTTCTCGCGGCGGATGTGCTGCTCGCGCGTCTGCAGCGTCAGCCGGTACGCGGGCTGGCCCTGCGCGTCGACCGACACCCCAATCAGCCGCCCGGGCATCTGCCGCTTAAACGCATCGCGGCATGCGAGGAAGGCCGCGTGCGGGCCGCCGAAGCCGAACGGCACGCCGAAGCGCTGGCTCGAGCCGACGACGATGTCCGCGCCCCATTCGCCCGGGGGCTTGAGCAGCGCGAGCGCAAGCAGGTCGGCCGCCACCGCCACGAGCCCGCCACGCGCGTGCACGGCCTGCACGATCTTGGCGTAGTCGCGCACGTCGCCCGTCGAGCACGGGTACTGCAGCAGCACGCCGAAGGCATCCGCGCTTTCGGCCGCGGCGTCGTCGCCAACTTCGACCCGGATGCCGAGCGGCTCGGCGCGCGTCTTGACGACCTCGATCGTCTGCGGGTGGCAGTCGCTCGACACGAAGAACAGGTTCGACTTGCTCTTGCACGAGCGCTTGGCGAGCGTCATCGCCTCGGCCGCCGCGGTCGCCTCGTCGAGCAGCGAGGCGTTGGCGATCTGCATCGCGGTCAGATCCGCGACCATCGTCTGGAAGTTGATCAGCGCCTCCATGCGCCCCTGCGAGATCTCGGCCTGATACGGCGTGTAAGCGGTGTACCAGGCGGGGTTCTCGAGGATGTTGCGCAGGATGACGGCCGGCGTGTGCGTGCCGTAGTAGCCCTGGCCGATGAAACTGCGGAACACCTGGTTCTTTGCAGCGATCGCGCGGATCTTGGCGAGCGCTTCTTCCTCGCTCACCGGCGCGGGCAGCGCGAGCGGCTGCGCGAGCTTGATCGACGCCGGCACGATCGCGTCGACCAGTGCCTCCAGCGACGGCTGGCCGACCACCGCGAGCATCTGGGCGATCTCTTCGTCGTTCGGGCCGATATGGCGGGCGATGAATGCGTCGTGCTGTTCGAGTTCCGTCAGGGTCATTCTGTTCGTCTCCGCCTGCGCGGAGATCCGGGTCGTTGGTCGGTTGACTTGAAGTCGTGGGGTCCCCGCTTGCGCGGGGACGGCCACGCGCGCTGGCGGCGGGCGGGATCCCTCGTCTCTGCGTTCCTCGGGATGACCTTGCACGCTTGCGCGCGCAAGGTCACTTGTTCGCGGCGATCGCGGCCTCGTAGCCGGCGGCGTCGAGCAGCGCGCCGAGGTCGCCGGCATTGACGGGCTTGAGCCGGAACATCCACGCGCCGAAGGCGTCGGCGTTGATCGACTCGGGCTTGTCCTTCAGCGTCTCGTTGATCGCGACGACTTCGCCGGCGATCGGCGCGTACACGTCGGACGCGGCCTTGACCGACTCGACGACCGCGCAGGCTTCGCCGCCCTTGACCTGGCGGCCGACCTCGGGCAGCTCGACGTAGACCAGATCGCCGAGCGCGTCCTGCGCGAACTCGGTGATGCCGATCGTCACGGTGCCGTCGGCTTCCTGCCGCGCCCACTCGTGGCTGCTGGTGTATTTCAGGTTGGCTGGGACCTTCATCGGATGCTCCTGTCTGCTCGTTTCGTCCATTCGCCCTGAGCCCGTAGAGGGGCGTACATCCACTCCGCAGTTGCGCTTACCCGCGCGCCGTTCGTGTCTCGACGAGTCTGCCCCGAGCTTGTCGATGGGCTCGACACCGAGCGGCCGATCGCACGTTCGATCAAATCAGCGCCTTGCCGTGCCGCACGAACGGATACTTCGTCACGACCGCGTCCGCCGGCTTGCCCCGGATTTCGACCTGCACCGTGTCGCCGACCGCAACCCCCGCCGGCACACGCGCGAAGGCGATCGAGCACTCGAGCGTCGGCGAATACGTGCCGCTGGTGATTTCGCCTGCGCCGTACGCCGTCGCCACTTTCTGGTGCGAGCGCAGCACGCCGCGGTCGAGCAGCTTCAGTCCGACGAGCTGACGCAGGTTGCCGGCGGCGAGCTGCTTTTCCAGCGCGGCGCGGCCGATGAAGCCGCGCGGCTCCTTGAAATCCACGGTCCACGCAAGGCCCGATTCGAGCGGCGTCACGCTCTCGTCCATGTCCTGCCCGTACAGCGCCATGCCGGCTTCGAGCCGCAGCGTGTCGCGCGCGCCGAGCCCGCATGGCGCGACACCTTCCGCGACGAGCCGCTGCCAGAGGTCCGGCGCTTCATCGGCCGGCAGCACGATTTCGCAACCGTCCTCGCCGGTGTAGCCGGTACGGGCGATGAAGAACTCGTCGACCACCGCCGCGGCAAACGGCTTCAGCCGGTCGATCGCCGCTGCGGCGTCGCCGTCGAGCCCTTCGATCACCTCGCGCAGGATCGTGCGTGCCTGCGGACCCTGCACCGCGATCATCGCGAGCTCCCGCCGCGGCAGGATCGACACCGGCAGCCGGCGGTCGTGCGCGACCTTGTGCATCCACGCGATGTCCTTGTCGGCGGTCGCCGCGTTGACGACCAGCCGATAGTGATCGGTGTGGATCCAGTAGACGATCAGATCGTCGATCACGCCGCCCGACTCGTTGAGCATGCACGAGTACAGCGCCTTGCCAGGCGTGAGCTTAAGCACGTCGTTAGCGAGCAGCGTGCGCAGGAAGTCGCGGCTGCCCGCGCCGTCCACGTCGACCACGCGCATGTGCGAGACGTCGAACATGCCCGCCTTGCGGCGCACCGCGTGGTGCTCCTCGATCTGCGAGCCGTAGTGCAGGGGCATCTCCCAGCCGCCGAAGTCGACCATCTTGGCGCCGGCGGCGACGTGGGTTGCATAGAGCGGCGTTCGTTTGAGACTCACGGCAAACTCCTTTCGAGGCGCCGATCTCCGCCGCCGGCAGTGCCGGCGCGGCACACAGGCCGCGCCGCGTCGGCGGGTCGACATGCCGCAGGGCATGTCGACTGCTCCGCCTCCGCCCAGCCGCCGAAGTCCACCATCTTGGCGCCGGCGTCAACGTGCGTTGCGTACAGCGGCGTGCGTTTCGGGCTCATCGGGCCTCTTCGACGAAAAAGAGAAAGGGGCGCGGACCGGCTCGCGTCGGTTCGCACCCCTCTGTCCTTTTGCCTGAGAGTTTGAGGCGGCGGTCCGCCTGCTGCCCCTTCGGCGCCGGCGTCACGTGCCGTGCGCCGGTCTCTCCAGAGTCGCTCGCTGCGGCGCGGTTCCTTGAACCTGAGCGATTACGGGTGGATTGCGCCTTCGGCGGCGCCGGCCTCGATCCTGATCGGCCGGCACGCTCTCCCGCGTCGCGCTGTGAGCGAGGGCGAAGGATACCGCAGCCCATGTGAGACTTTGCGGAAAGCCGTGTCCTCACGGGATCGACGGCGTCTCCGGCTCGGTCCGCTCCGCCGAGGTTGCGCATCGAAGCGAGCCGAATCGGCCCGGCGAGGGCGCGGCTGCGCGTGCGCCGGGGTCAGCCGCCCAGGCGCCGGCGGCAAGGAAGCGTTCCGGAGCACGGCACGCGTGCGCAAGCACGCCGATCGGAACGATCTGCAGCGCCGCCGATCCAACGTGACGCGTTGATCGCTGCAACGAAAGGAGGCGCCATGAACCGGATGCGATGGCAGGACTGGACGGCGGTGGTTCTGGGGTTGTGGCTGATCGTCGCGCCATGGGTGCTGGGCTACGCGGACGTGGGCGCCGCGACGTGGGGCGGCGTTCTGGCGGGGCTTGGCGTGATCGCGCTCGAATTCACCGACGCGCTGCGTCCCGACCCTTGGCCCGAGCGGGTGACCTTCCTGCTCGGATTGTGGATCGCCGTATCGCCGATGCTGCTGGGTTTCGCGACCCACAGCCTGGCGATGACCAACACGGCGGTCGTCGGCGTGCTGATCGTCGTGCTGTGCTTGTCGGCGATCCCGATGTTCCGCAAGGAATCCAGCCCGATCCACTGAAGCCGGACCACGAGGGCCGCGATTGCGGCCCTCGCTTCTTTTCCGTCGCGCGCCGACGGATCGCCTACCTCTTGCCCTTGGCTCGTTGCGCTTCGTACCGCGCCTTGTTCTCCGCGTTCGGCGGATAAAGCCCCGGCAGCGCCGCGCCCTGCTCGACCTCGCGCATGATCCAGGCTTCGAGCCGCTCCTGCTCGACCGCCTGCGCGATGACGTCGTCGAGCAGTGCCGCGGGGATCAGCACGGCACCGTCGGCGTCGGCGACGATCACGTCGTTCGGGAACACCGCCACACCGCCGCAGCCGATCGGCTGCTGCCACGCGACGAAGGTGAGCCCCGCGACCGAGGGCGGCGCAGCCGCCCCCCGGCACCACACCGGCAGTCCGGTCGCGAGCACGCCGGCCACGTCGCGCACCACGCCGTCGGTGACAAGCGCGGCCACGCCGCGCCGGTGCATCCGCGCGCACAGGATGTCGCCGAAGATGCCGGCGTCGGCCACACCCATCGCGTCGACGACGGCAATGCAGCCGGCGGGCATCGCTTCGATTGCGGCGCGTGTGGAGATCGGCGAACTCCAGGACTCCGGCGTGGCGAGGTCCTCCCGCGCGGGCACGAAGCGCAGCGTGAACGCGCGTCCGACCAGGCGCGGTTGCTCGGGCCTCAGCGGCCGCGCGCCGCGCAGCCAGACGTTGCGCAGCCCTTTCTTCAGCAGCACCGTCGTCAGCGTGGCGGTGGTGACGGTCGAGAGCGTTTCGACGATCTTGGGGTCGAGGGAAATGGGGTCGGTGTTCATTCGTTTCTCTATTCTGAGGTCGTCGTCCCGCGCGTATGCGAGGGGTCTTTGCGCTGCCAAGAGTCGAGATCCCTCGTCACTGCGCTCCTCGGGATGACGGCGTCGCGTCGAGCTGCTTCAGCCGGCTGTCCTGCCGGCGCACCAGGCGCTCGATGTCGGCGATGTCGGCGGCGGCAAGCTTCGGTCCCGGTTTGCGCACGGCGTCCGACGCGATCACGCCGCGCCTGAGCAGCAGGTACTTGCGCACCGCCAGCCCGACGTTCGGCTGCTGCTCGTAGCGCGCCAGCGGCAGGTAGGCGTCGAACAGATCGTGCGCGCGTTCGCTGTCGCCGCGCGCGTGCGCGGCCACGACGTCGACCATCATCTCCGGATACGCGAAGCCGGTCATCGCGCCGTCGGCGCCGCGCGCAAGCTCCTCCGGCAGGAACAGCCCGCCGCCGTTGCCGGTCAGGATCGAGATGCGGCGCACGTCGCCCTTGTCACTCGCCGCGCGGATTGCCGAGAGCTTGGCGAGCCCGGGGCACTCCTCGTGTTTGAGCATCACGCAGGTCGAAATCGACTTCACGATGCGCAGGATCACGCTGGTGGGCATCACCACGCCGGTGGCGAGCGGATGATCCTGCAGCACCCATGGCGTCTTCGGGCCCAGCGCCTCGGCGACGTTTTCGAAGTAGTTGACGATCTGCTCGTCGCCGCGCAGACCGCCGGCGGGCGCGACCATCACGCCCGAGGCGCCGAGGTCCATCACGCTCGCGGCGAGTTCCTTCATTGCGGCGAGCCCCGGCGACGACACACCGACCACGACCGGAACACGATCGCGTACGCGGTCGAGCACCCGCTTGACGAAGCTGCGCGCCTCGTCGGTCGTGAGCTTGGGCGCTTCGCCCATGATGCCGAGCAGCGTGAGCCCCGTGGCGCCGCGCTCGAGATAGAAGTCGACCATGCGGTCGGTGCTGTCGAGGTCGAGCGCGCCGCTATCGGTGAAAGGGGTGACGGCGATCAGGTAGACGCCGCGCGCGGATTCGTCGAGTCGGGCCATGGGTTGTCGGTGGGGGGATGGGTCTTTCTTCCTTCCCCTTTCGAAGAGGGGAATCGCGGGAGGCGACTCCTTGCGGGCGTCTGCGGCGCGCTGGACCTCTTACTCCGGGGGGATTCTGCCTTGGTCGCGACTTCGATGCGGCGGAAGAAATCCCCCGGCTCCATTTCAAAAGGGGGGTGAAGGACAGTCACGTCCTGTGGCAGTCCGGAAAACCTCGCGCGGGCGGTCGCTGACGCAGTCGACGTAGTACTCGATGTGCCCATTGTTGCGTAGCTTCACCAGACCGTGGATGTCGGTTTCGAAGCCGGGGAACTTCAGGTTGAAGTCGCGCGCGAACTTCAGGTAGTTGACGATCTTGGCGTTGATGCGCTCGCCCGGGATCAGCAGCGGGATGCCGGGCGGATACGGGGTCAGCAGCACCGCGGAAACGCGGCCGTCGAGCGCGTCAATCGGCACGCGCTCGACTTCCCAGTGCGTCATCTTCGCGTACGCGTCCGCGGGCCGCATCACGGGTTCCATCTCCGACAGGTACATCTCGGTGGTCAACCGCGCGATGTCGTTGGCGCGATACACGGCGTGGATCGCGTCGCACAGCTCGCGCAGGCCCATGCGTTCGTAGTTCGGGTGCGCGCGCACGAACTCGGGCATCACGCGCCACAGCGGCTGGTCCTTGTCGTAGTCGTCCTTGAACTGCTGCAGCTCGGTGACCATCGTGTTCCACCGACCCTTGGTAATGCCGATCGTGAACATGATGAAGAACGAATACAGCCCCGTCTTCTCGACGATGATGCCGTGCTCGGCGAGATACTTCGTGACGATGGCCGCCGGGATGCCGGGATCGGCGAACGAGCCGTCGACGTCGAGCCCGGGCGTGATCACGGTCGCCTTGATCGGGTCGAGCATGTTGAAGCCCGGGGCCAGCTCGCCGAAACCGTGCCAGCGCTCGCCGGGCTTGAGCATCCAGTCCTCGCGCGTGCCGATGCCCTCCTCGGCCAGATGCTCGGGGCCCCAGACCTTGAACCACCAGGTGTCGCCCAGCTCGGCGCCGACCTTGCGCATCGCGCGGCGGAAGTCGAGCGCCTCGGCGATCGATTCCTCGACGAGCGCGGTGCCGCCGGGCGGCTCCATCATCGCGGCGGCGACGTCGCAGCTGGCGATGATCGCGTACTGCGGCGAGGTCGACACGTGCATGTGATACGACTCGTTGAACTGGAAGGCGTCGAGCGCCTCGCGCTCGGAGTCCTGCACGAGGATCTGCGACGCCTGCGACAGCCCGGCGAGCAGCTTGTGGGTCGACTGCGTCGAGAAGATCATCGACACCTTGTTGCGCGGCCGTCCCGCGCCGATCGCGTGCATGTCGCGATAGAACTCGTGGAACGCCGCGTGCGGCAGCCACGCTTCGTCGAAATGCAGCGTGTCGATCGCGCCGTCGAGCAGGCCCTTGATCGTCTCGACGTTGTAGACGATGCCATCGTAGGTGCTCTGCGTGATCGTCAGCACGCGCGGCATGCCGGGCTCGCGCCGGATCAGCGGGTGCGTGGCGATCTTGCGCGCAATCGACTCGGGCTTGAACTCGTCGAGCGGGATCGGCCCGATGATTCCGTAGTGGTTGCGGGTCGGCATCAGGAACACCGGGATCGCGCCTGTCATCACGATCGCGTGCAGCACGCTCTTGTGGCAGTTGCGGTCGACGACGACGACGTCGCCGGGCGCGACCATGTAGTGCCAGACGATCTTGTTCGCGGTCGACGTGCCGTTGGTGACGAAGAACAGATGGTCGCAGCCGAAGATGCGCGCGGCGTTGCGCTCGGCGGCCGCCACCGGCCCCGTGTGGTCGAGCAGCTGACCGAGTTCCTCGACGGCATTGCAGACGTCGGCTCTGAGCAGGTTCTCGCCGAAGAACTGGTGGAACATGTGGCCGACGGGGCTTTTCAGGAACGCCACGCCGCCCGAGTGTCCCGGACAGTGCCAAGAATACGAGCCGTCCTGCGCGTAGTGCGTCAGCGCGCGGAAAAACGGCGGCGCCAGTCCGTCCAGATACGCCCGGGCCTCGCGCACGATGTAACGGGCGACGAACTCGGGCGTGTCCTCGAACATGTGGATGAAGCCGTGCAGCTCGCGCAGCACGTCGTTCGGGATGTGGCGCGAGGTGCGCGTCTCGCCGTACAGGAAAATCGGGATGTGCGCGTTGCGCCAGCGGATCTCCTGCACGAACGCGCGCAGCGCCTCGACCGCCTCGTTGCCCGGTGTCGCCGGATCGTCGTTGCGGCCGGCGAAGCTGTGGCGCGTCTCGCCGAATTCCTCGTCGTCGATCGACACGATGAACGCCGACGCGCGGCTGCTCTGCTGCGCGAAGCTCGCGAGATCGCCGTAGCTGGTGACGCCGAGCACTTCGACGCCCTCGTTTTCGATCGCCTTGGCCAGCGCGCGGATGCCGAGCCCGCTGGCGTTCTCGGAGCGGAAGTCCTCGTCGATGATGACGATCGGAAAGCGGAAACGCATCGGCACGGCGGTTGTGTGCGCGGCGGCGCGCGCGCCCGTTCTCGCGGAAGAAGCCGCGGATTATCGGCGCGGCGACGAGCGTGTCAAGGAACGCGGCGCGCGGAGTCGATGCCCGCCGGCTCGCGCCATTGCGCGCCGTTACTGGCTGCGCACCATCTGCACGATGCGCGCGACGTCGACGGTGCGCGCCTGCTGCTCGATCTGCGCGGCGTACTGCGGCTGCAGCGACTTCGCCTGCCCGAGCAGCGCGGCGAACGCTTCCCTCAGTAGCTGCGCGTCCAGCGTGCGCCCGCCCGCGTAGTAGCGCTTGGCCACGTGGCCGAGCGCGTAGGTCGTCGCGAACGAAAACGCGACGCCGGTGGCGCCGCGCGCCAATCCGCCGACCATGCGCCCCGCGGCCTTGCCGAACAACCCGCCGATCAGTTTGCGGCCGATCTCCTCCAGGTACTGGCCGGTGAGGCCCACGCCGACGGTGGCGAGGAAGTCCTTCACGTGGCCGCGATCCAGCTCGTAGCCGTACGCCTTGCCGATGCGGTAGACCATCTTCATCTGCAGCGGAATGATCGCCAGCGAAGCCATCGACTGCGGCAGCAGCTCGAGCGCGCCGTTGACGATCGCGTAGTTCAGGATCGTCTTGTCCAGCTCGGCGTCGGACACCGCCGGCGTCGACGCGACGACCGCGCCCGGCTGCGCTGCGGGCTCGAGCGGCACCGTCGCCAGCGCGTCGGCGGTGGCGGCCGGTTCGGCCATCGCGGGTTGCGACAGTCCGAGTGCCTGGCCGAGCCCGGCGAGGAAACGCGTCTCCGCTTCGTTGCGCAGGCCGTCGGCGTCGCACACGCCGACCGCCAGCTCGAACGCCAGCCGGCGCAGCTCGGGGGAGCCGAGTTTCGCGGCTTCCGCGGCGAGCGTCGTGCGCTCGAGCAGCACGTCCTGGTACAGCGCCGCGAAGTTGACTTCGCCGCCGCCGAGCGCCTCGGCGACGCGCCGGATCTCCTCGCGCTCGCGCTCGGCCTTGGCGCCATCGGCGAACGCGGCAAATAGCGCGATCGTCAGCAGGGATTTACTTTCGTCCGTGGTCATCGTTCGCCTCCTGGCAGGGCATGCACTCCTCGCTCGCAGCATATCGGGGTGGCGGCGCGCGCGCCGATCGGGGAAACCCGCCAGCGACCGCGGGCAGCTCGCCGGCATTCGCATCGAGCGTCGGTCCGGAATATGCTCACGACCTGCGGAGCTGGATCCCGCTGCGACCTGCCGATGAACGCCGTGACCGACAACGACATCTCGCGCATCGCCCGCGTGCTGCCCTCGTTCGCCTCGCTGCCGACCGAGCTGCGCGAGGCGGTCGTTCAGAACATGACGCTGATGAACTTTCCCGCCGGCGCTTCGATCTTTCGCGAGCGCGACGGCTGCACGGGCCTGCCGATCGTGCTGCGCGGGCGCGTACGCGTGGCACGGCGGCTGCCCAACGGTCACGAAGTCGGGCTGTACGACGTCGAAGCCGGCGAGACCTGCGTGCTGTCGACCAGCTGTCTGCTGGGCGGGTCGAGCTACGGCGCGCACGGCGACTGCCTGACCGACGTCGAGATCGCCGTGCTGCCGACCGCGCTGTTCGACCGCCTGGTCGCCGAGCACCGGCCGTTCCGCGAGGACGTATTCCACATCTTCGGCGAGCGGCTGATGCGGTTGATGGAACTGGTCGAGGCGGTGGGCTTCCAGCGGCTCGACCAGCGGCTGGCCGCCGCGCTGCTCGGCAAGGGCCAGCGCGTCGAGACTTCGCACGAGCAGCTTGCGCGCGAGCTGGGTGTCTCGCGCGAGTCGGTCAGCCGGCAATTGAAGCACTTCGAGGAAAACGGCTGGGTCAAGCTCGGCCGCGGGGTGATCGAGATCGTGCAGGCTCGAGCGCTGCGCGCGCAGGCCGCCGGCGGCGCAGCAGCCGTGACTGCAGTCACTGACCCGTCCGGCCAGCCCTCCTAGGCTTGCCCTGCCGTATGCGACAGGCAAGTTTGCTCAACACGAACCTTTGAGGAGGAATGTCATGAAAGCCAATGTCGGAGGCGCGGATCGCGCGATCCGCATCGTCGTCGGTCTGGCGCTCATCGCGCTGACGCTGTTGAACGTCATCGGGCCATGGGGCTGGATCGGCATCGTGCCGCTCATCACCGGCGTGTTTCGCTTCTGCCCGGCGTATTCGCTGTTCGGCATGAGCACCTGCCCGCTGAAGGACGCCACCGCGTCGAAGTAAGCGCGGCGCTGCCGCGTCCGGGCCGCCCGGGTTCGCCGTGCGGCCTTTTTGTCGCCCGTCATTCGTTCCCGCGCGACTGTGCTCTAGACTGCGCGCCGTCCCTGCGGGAGAGCGTCATGAAAATCCTGGTTCCGGTCGACGGCAGCAAGTTCAGCACGGCGGCGGTGGACTTCATCGCCTCGCGCACGACGCTGATCGGCGGCTCGCCCGAGGTGGAACTGCTGAACGTGCAGTTGCCGATCCCGGTGCGTGCCGCCCGCGTCGTCGGCAAGGAGGTCGTCAAGTCGTACTACGAGGACGAATCCGGACGCGTTCTGAAGCCCGCACTGGCGGCGCTGAAGAAGGCGGGTCTGGCGGCGACGACGGCCTACGCGGTGGGCCACCCGGGCGAACAGATCGCGGCGGCGGCCGATCGCGACAAGGCCGATCTGATCGTGATGGGCTCGCACGGCCACGGCGCGCTCGCCGGGCTGATTCTCGGGTCGACGACCAACGCCGTGCTGGCACACACCAAGCGGCCGATCCTGGTGCTGCGTGCGAAGGAGGCGCCGCAGGGCGATTCGCTGAAGCTCGGCATTGCCGTCGACGGCAGCAAGTACGGCAAGGCAGCCGTGCGCTACGTGCTGAAGCATCGCGATCTGTTCGGCGCCGCGCCGCAGCTCGTGCTGATCCATGTCGTCCCGGACTTCGCCGGCGCGGTGATGCCCGACATGGCCGGCATCGCGATGCCCGCGTTCACCGAGGACGAGATCAAAGCGATGCAGAAAAAAGCCTTCGACGCCGCGCTCGATCCGGTGCGCAAGCTGCTGGAGAAGGAGGGCCTGAGCGTGGAGGAGGTGTGCCTGGTCGGCAATCCGGGCGACGAGATCTCGGCGTTCGCGAAAAAGAAAAAGCTCGATGTGCTGGTGATGGGCTCGCACGGCTACGGCGCGTTCAAGGCAGCCGTGCTCGGCTCGACCGCAACGCGTGTGGCTGCACACTGCGACACGCCACTGCTGCTGGTCCGCGAGGCATAGCCACCGTGGCGGTGGCGGCACGCCGCCACACTTCTCGCGAGCGCTGACCGCGGACGGTCGTCGTCCGCTTGAGCGTGCCCGCGGGCGCCGCCGCGTTGGCCTGCGCTTCGGCCCGCTGCCGTATGTCGATGGGACAATCGGCGCCGTGATGGACGCCGCTCGCACGGACCCGACGCCGCGGCCACCGGCCGCAACGCCGCTGACTGCCTCGCCGGTCCTCGCGTGGTTTTTCGTCGTCGTCTGGGGCTCGGGCTATCTCGCGACCAAGGTCGGGCTGCAGTACGCGCCACCGTTCACGTTCCTCGCGCTGCGCTTCGCACTAGGCGTGCTCGTGCTGGTGCCGCTGCTGGCGTTGTGGCATCGGCGCGAGCCGCTGCGCTGGCCCGGCAACGCGCGCGACTGGAACCATGTGGTCGTGGCCGGACTGCTGATGCATGCGGCCAACCTCGGTGCGAGCCACTACGCGCAGTACCTGGGCATGTCGGCGGGCATCGTCGCGCTCGTGCTCGCGGTGCAACCGCTGGCGACCGCGATCATCGCGGCGGCGCTGTTGGGCGAACGGCTGCGGCCGTACCAGTGGGCGGGGGTGCTGCTCGGGCTGCTCGGTGTGGCCTTCGTCGTCTGGCACAAGATCGACGTGCGCGCGGTGAGCCTCGGTGCGACCGCCGCGGTGCTGACCGCGCTGGCCGCGATCACGATCGGCACGCTGTACCAGCGCGCGTTTTGCCCGGCGGTGGACCTGCGCGCGGCGTCGCTGATCCAGTTTCTCGCCACGCTCGCCGCACTCGCGCCGCTCGCGTTCGCGGTCGAGGGCTTTCCGGTGCGCTGGGCGTGGGGGCTCGCCGGCGCGATCGCGTATCTGGTCATCCTGGCTTCGATCCTCGCGGTCAACGCACTGCACACGCTGATGCGGCGGGGCGAGGCCACGCGCGTGACGAGCCTGCTGTATCTGACGCCGGTCATCGCAGTCATTCTCGAATGGGCGATGTTCGACGTCGTGCCGACGGCGCTGACACTGCTCGGCATCGTCGTGACCTGCGGCGGCGTCGCCCTCGTGGCGTACCGCGCGCGAAGGCGCGAATAGCCGGCGGGGCGCGGCGCAATCCGCCGGCGCCGGTCGCGGGTCACCGCGTAAACTGGCGACACAAGAAGATTCATGCCGCTGTCGCGCATCATCGCGTTCGTCGTCCTGTCGCACACCGCCTTCGGTGCCGCACGTGTGACGGCGTCGCTCTACGCGCTCGCCCACCATGCGTCGGCCTTCACGGTCGGCGTGCTGATGGCGCTGTTCGCGCTCGTGCCGATGCTGCTGGCGATGCGCGCCGGCCGCTGGCTCGATGCGGTCGGCCCCTGGAAGCCGCTGGTCACGGGTACGGCGCTGATGGGCGCGGGCGTGCTGCTGCCCGCGGCGTTTCCGTACGAAGTGGCCGACATCGGTCCGCTGCTGGTGGCCTGCGCGCTGACCGGCACCGGCTTCATGTTGCTGCAGATGACCGTGCAGCAGATCGTCGGCCATCGGGCCGCCCCCGAAAATCGCGCGGCGGCCTTCTCGGTGCTCGCGCTCGGATTTTCGACCTCGAGCCTGATCGGCCCGATCGCCAGCGGCGTGCTGATCGACACGTTCGGCCATCGCGCCGCGTTCGGCGCGATGTTCGCGCTGCTCGCCGCGGCCGCCGCGCTGCTCGCGCGCGAGCGCCGCGACCTGCCGTCGCACCCCGCGACGGCATCGACGGGCAACGACAGGCCGATGTTCGAACTGCTGCGCCACCGCGGCATCCGCAACGTCCTGATCGCCAGCGGCCTGGTCTCGATGGCCTGGGATCTGCAGACCTTCATGATCCCCGTGTACGGCACGCGCGTCGGCTTGTCGGCGTCCGAGATCGGGCTGGTGCTCGGCAGCTTCGCGGCGGCCACGTTCGCGATCCGGCTGGCGATGCCGCGCATCGCGCGCACCTATCGCGAGTGGCAGGTGCTGACCTTTACGCTGTTCACGGGCTGCCTTGCCTTCGCGCTGATCCCGCTGTTCGAGCATCTGCTGCCATTGATGGCGGCCGCCTTCCTGCTCGGCCTGGGCCTCGGCGCCGCGCAGCCGAACGTGATGTCCTTGATCCACGCGCGCTCGCCGACCGGCCGCGTCGGCGAGGCGCTCGGCCTGCGAACGACGATCATGAACGGCAGCCACGTCGTGCTGCCGCTCGTGTTCGGCGCGTTCGGCGCGGTGCTCGGCGCCGCCGCCGTGTTCTGGACGATGGCCACGCTGCTGGGCGCGGGCGGCGCGGCGGCCTGGCGTCACCTGCGCGCGCACGCATGAGGCGCAACACGAATCACCGCGCCGCAACGGTCGCGAGCCTGATCGACCTGCCACGGCTGTCGCCGCACGAGCTGGCGCAGTCGCTGGCGACGACGCTGGCGCACTGGCATGGCGGCGAGCCGCTGTGGGTGTTCGCCTACGGTTCGCTGATCTGGAATCCGGAGTTCGAGTTCGACCGCCGCGTGCCGGCGCGGGTGTACGGTTATCACCGCAAGCTGTGCCTGCGTTCGGTACGCAACCGCGGCACGCCCGAGTGCCCGGGGCTGGTCGCGGGACTCGATCGCGGCGGCTCGTGCGCCGGCATCGCCTACCGCGTTCCGGCCGACAGCGTGCGCGCGCAGTTCGCGCGGCTGTGGGAACGCGAGATGCTGATGGGCTCGTACGTTCCGCGCTGGCTGCACGTGCGGCGGCTCGACGGCCGCGGCGGACTGACCGCGCTCGCGTTCGTCGTCCGCCGCGACGCGCCGAATTACTGCGGCCGGCTCACCGAGCGCGAGACGATCGCGGTGCTCGCACGCGCGTGCGGCCGCTACGGCACCAGCCTCGACTATCTGCTGCGCACCGTCGAAGGCCTGCGCGCCGAAGGGCTCGCCGATCCGCATCTGGAACGGCTGGCGCACCGCGCGCAGCGGCTGCTCGGCGGCAAACCGTTACGCCGCTAGACTGCGCGCGCCATGAAGTCCATCGCGCAGATCCGCACCGACTACAAGCGCGGCGCGCTCGACGAAGAGCACGCCGACACCGACGCGATCCGCCAGTTCGCGCGCTGGTGGGACGAAGCGGTCGCCGCGGAGGTGCTCGAAGTCAACGCGATGACGCTCGCCACCGCCGACGCGCAGGGACGTCCGGCGGCGCGCACCGTGCTGCTGAAGGGCTTCGACGACGCGGGTTTCGTCTTTTACACGAACTACGAAAGCCGCAAGGGACTGGAGCTCGCCGCGAACCCGCGCGCCTGCCTGCTGTTCTTCTGGCCCGAGCTGGAACGCCAGGTGCGCATCGACGGCGACGTCGACCGCACCAGCGCCGAAGAGTCGGACGCGTACTTCGCGAGCCGGCCGCTGGCGAGCCGCATCGGCGCGTGGGCCTCGCCGCAGAGCCGGCCGATCCCCGGCAAGGCGTGGCTGCTGGCGCGCGCGGCAGAAATGGGCGTGCGCCACGGCCTGCATCCGGCGCGGCCGCCGTACTGGGGCGGCTTTCGGGTGCGCCCGCAGGCCATCGAGTTCTGGCAGGGGCGTCCGTCGCGGCTGCACGACCGCCTGCTGTACACGCGCGAGCGCGACGGCTGGTCACGCACGCGGCTCGCGCCATGAAGGACGCCCGCGTCCTAGCGCCTGCGGGCTAGGCCGTCTGCCGGCGCACGGTTGCCGGCCGGCAACCGTGGCTAGAATCGAGGCTTCTTCCGACAGGGACAACCCATGGGCGAAGAGAACATCTCGGTCATCATCGTCGAGGACGAGCCCGAGTTCCGGCGGCGTTTTGCGCAGATCGTCGAAAACGAACCGAGCATGCGGCTCGTGGGCGTAGCGGCCAACAAGCGCGAGGCGCAGGCGCTGATCGAGCGCGAGAACTTCGACGTGATGATGATCGACCTCGGGCTGCCCGACGGCAGCGGGATCGATCTGATTCGCAGCGTCAGCCAGAAAAAGCCCGACGTCGACATCATGGTCGTCACGGTCTTCGGCGACGAGCAGCACGTCGTCTCGTCGATCGAAGCCGGCGCGACCGGCTATATCCTGAAGGACTCGACGCCGGCCGACGTGATCTCGTGCATCCGGCTGCTGCGCGCCGGCGGCTCGCCGGTCAGCCCGGTGGTTGCGCGCAGCGTGCTGCGCGCGATCCGCAACCGCATGGGGCCGAGCACGCCGACGCGCGTGGCCAATCCGGAATCCAATCCGCTGTCGGCGCGCGAGACCGAAATCCTGCAGCTGCTCGCCAAGGGCATGAGCTTCAACGAGATCGGCGAGATCCTCGGCATTTCGCCGCACACGGTGACCGCGCACATCAAGAAAATCTACCGCAAGCTCGCGGTGCACTCGCGCGGCGAAGCCGTCTACGAAGCGACCCAGATGGGTCTGCTGAAGAGCTGACGCGGCGCGTGTCCGCGATCGCGATCGTGCCGCCGGCGACGCGCGCGTTGCGCCTCGTCGCGGCCTTTGTACTGTCGCTGCTGCTGGCGGCCGCTCCGGCGCGCGCGCTCGTCATAAGCGCGGTCGAATGGACCGCCACCGGCGTCGGCGAGCCGCCGCCGCGCGACGCGCAGTGGACCCGCTTCGATCTGCCGCTGCGCTGGTCGGCGAGCGAAGCGGCCGCCCTGCAGGGCGTGGCGCTGCGCATGAAGTTCGATCTCGCCGCGCAGCCCGCCGAAGCGTGGGCCGTGCTGCTCGGCAACGCCGCTAACGGCGGCCGCGTCAGCGTCAACGGCCGCTTTATCGGCGCAATCCGCATGCCCGACGGGCGCTCGCACGTGCGCTGGCGGCGCCCGCACCTGCTGGCGATCGACCCGTCGCTGCTCGTCGCCGGCGAGAACACGCTGCTCGTGCAGACCGCCTACCGCGGCGGCATGCACGTGTTCGCCGATGTCGAAGTCGGCACGCTCGCGCAGATGTCGGCGCGTTACGACGAGCGGTTTTTCCTGTCGTACACGCTGACCTGGATCGGCGCGACGCTGGCAGCGGTCGTCGCGCTGCTGTTCGGCGTGCTGTGGCTGCGGCGGCCCGAGCCGCTGCTCGCGCTGCTGGCGGTTGCCGCGGCCCTGTGGGTGGTGCGCTCGAGCTATTTTCTGATCGAAACGATGCCGCTGGCGTTGCGGCTGTGGTTGCGGCTCGCCTACTACGCATCCAGCGGCGGCTTCGCCGCGGTGATGACGATGGCGCTGCTGCGGCTGTCCGGCCGCCGCGAGTCGCGCGACCTGTGGCTCGTGCTCGGTTACGCGGCGATCGGCCCGCTGCTGCTGGCCGTCACCGCGCAGCACGCCGCGCCCTTCATCGAACAGCTCTGGATGCCGGGGCTGGTCGTGATGGCAGCGATCGGCTTCGGCTACGCGGTGCTGCAGCGCTCGCGCCGGCGCGAGGCGCCGCCGCTGCTGCTGCTGGCAGCGATGGCGCTGACGTTGGCCGCCGCGGTGCACGACTTCCTGCTGTCGCGCGGCGTGCCGCTGCTCGGCGACACGCTTGCGCTGCACTGGGCCGGACCGCTGCTGCTCATTGCGCTGGCCACACCGCTGGTCGATCGCTTCGTGCGGATCCTGCGCGAAGCGGAAATCGCGCGCGCCGAGCTGGAAACCCGCGTGCGCGAGCGCGAGCAGTTGCTCAAGCGCAACTTCGAGCGGCTGCGCGAAAGCGAACGCCTGCAGGCCACCGCGCAGGAGCGCCAGCGCATCATGCAGGACATGCACGACGGCCTGGGCTCGCAACTGCTGTCTTCGCTGATGCTGGTCGAGCGCGGCGCGGTCACGCAGGAGCAGGTCGCGCAGATCCTGCGCGAGTGCATCGACGACATGCGGCTGGCGATCGACGCGCTCGCTTCCGAGGACGCGGGGCTGCTGTCGGCGCTCGGCAACCTGCGCTTCCGCATGGAGCCGCGCCTGCGCGCCGCCGGCATCGAACTCGCGTGGGACGCGCGCGGGCTGCCGGAGGAAATCGACATCAATCCGGACGCCGTGCTGCCGATCCTGCGCATCGTGCAGGAAGCGCTGACCAACGCGCTGAAGCACAGCCGCGCGCGTGCCGTCCGGGTCAACGTCACCGTCGAGCACAGCTGGGACGCGAAGCTGCTGACGATACGCGTCGCCGACAACGGCCGCGGCATCACCGAGGAGCGCGTCGGCGGCCGTGGCCTGCTGAACATGCGCAACCGCGCCGGTCGCATCGGCGCCCAACTGAAGCTGGAGACGGTGCCCGGCGCGGGCACCCTGGTGCAGCTTGTCTACCGCCTCGAAGTGTCGAGCGGCACGACCACCCAGATGTCGCAGCTTCCGCTGAACACCGAAGCGATCATCGAACGCGCCAAGCAGATCTGAGCTGCGCGCCCGCGCCGAATCGTGCGCAGTGCGCATGCCGAATCGGCACTTCCTCCGCCCGCGCGCTGCGCCTAACGTGCGACGCATCGGAGGTGAAACCGGCATGTCGCATCGGCAATGGCAATGGCTGCGGCTGGCGGCCGTCGAGGCGGCGATCCTGGCGATCGGCATCGGCTCGCTGCTGCTGCTCGACTACGCGCTCGACGCCGCGTTCGACGCTGCGCTGCGGGCGGCCGGCATCGACCTGGTCGCCGACTGAAACGGCTCCGCTTCACGGCCACCGAAGGCAGGGCTGTCTTCCTCCCCCGTTCGCAATGGGGGAGCGCGGGGGATTTCGCCGCGCCACCGCCGTTTCGTACACTGCCCGGCGTGAACCCGCACGCCGGCGAATCGCTGTTCGAGGACGACGACGAGCCGTCCGGCTCGCCGGCCGGGGCTCGCCGCACTGTCGAAGCGGCCTCCTTCACCGACGAGCTGCTGCGGCTCGGCCGGCAGCTTCCGCACGACGTCTACCTCGGCACCTCCTCGTGGAGTTTTCCCGGCTGGCGCGGACTCGTGTACGACGGCGACTACACCGAAGCGCAACTTGCGCGCGACGGGCTCGCCGCGTACTGCCGCCACCCGGTGTTGCGCGCCGTCGGCCTCGATCGCGGGTTCTACCGGCCGCTCGGTGCCGGCGACTATGCGCGTTACGCGGCGCAGACGCCGGACGGCTTCCGCTTCCTCGTCAAAGCCCCGGCGCGGCTGACAGACGCGGTCTTGCGCGGCGAACGCGGCGCACCGGCCGCCGCCAATCCGGACTTTCTCGACGCCGCGCGCGCCGACGACGAGTTCGTGCGTCCGGCCATCGAGGGGCTGCGCGCGAAGGCGGGCGTGCTGTTGTTCCAGCTTCCGCCGTTGCCGCGCGAGGCCGCGGTCGGCGCGGCCGGGCACGCCACGATCGAGCGCATCGGCGCCTTTTTCGATGCGCTCGCGCGCCCGATCGACGGCATCGCGCCCACCTATGCGCTCGAGCTGCGCAACGCCGAGATGTTGACCCCGCGCCTGGTCCGCACGCTGCGCGCGACGGGCGCGCGGCTGTGCGTGGCCGTGCATCCGCGCATGCCGGCGGCTGCGCGCCAGAGCGCGGCGTTGCGCGCGATGGACGCCACCCCCGATGAAGGCGACGCCTGGCGATTGAAGGGGCCGCTGGTGGTGCGCTGGACGCTGCACGCGGGGCTGGCCTACGAAGAGGCCAGGAACCGTTACGCGCCGTTTGACCGCCTGATCGACGCCGACATCGCCACCCGCGGCGCGCTCGCGCATCTGGTGCACGTCGCGCTGCGCAGCGCACAGCCCGCCTACGTCATCGTGAACAACAAGGCCGAAGGCTGTGCGCCCGCCAGTTGCATCGAACTGGCGCGCGCCGTGGTCGGGCGCTGACGGCGCTTGACGCGCCGGTCGACTCGTCGAGCGAGTCCGCAAACCGTCGCCACGTCGTCGCGCAGGCCCGTGCGCCGCGCAGCGTGAGCGCACGTGCCGCCGTCCGAACCGCAGGATGCCGGATCCTCATCGCACGCATGCCATCCCGAGCACTGCCAGGGATCTCGGCGTTGCGAGCGGGTGAGATTCCTCGCCTTCGGCTCGGAATGACGAGCGACGTGGGCTCGGAACAACGAGCGACGTGGGCTCGAAACGAAACGCGGCGTGCGCTCCGAATGAGATGGGCATGTACGCAGAGTAAGAGTGGCGTGCGCCGGAACGAAGGCGGGAGTGTTCTCGGAACGACGAGCGGCGTACGCTCGGAACAACAAGGCGATGCCCTCGGCGCCGCGGGCGACGTGCGCCTCGGAATGAACGAGCGGTGTGCCACCGGAATGGCGGGGCGGACGCTCGAAACCGCTCGTGGCGCGGCTCGATGCGCCGGTCGGTTGGCGCGTGCCACGGGACTCGTCCCGCTCGATAAGAGCGAGTGAGTGCCGCGAAAGCCGTGCATTCTTCGCTTGTGAATCGTGCGCACCGGCGCTTTAATGCGCGCGAAGCCGGGCCGCGGCATGCCGAGGTCGTGCCGGCTTCGAATCGAAGACAATTCACTGCGAGGTGCCCATGCCCGCCGACCTCAGCGCACTGATCACGTACGCGGCGATCGCCGTGATCCTCGTCTGTCTGTTCATGGTCCTGTCGCTGCGCAAGGGCGTGCCAGGCGGTGTCGTCGGTCGCCAGTGGCGCGTGCTCACCCTGCTCGTCGCGCTGTTCACCGCGGGCTATCTGGTGGCGCCGTTTTTCGGCGTGCTTCCGGTCGAGACGATGCGGCTGATCGTGTCGCTGATCTTCCTGTTCGGGGCGATCTACGTGCTCATCACGGTGCGCCTCGTCTACCGCGTGATCAAGGAACTGGCGGGCTGAACCCGGCATGGTCGATCTCACGCCCGACCTGGTCCTCGCCAAGACGAGCAAGGGAACTCGCGAGATCGCAGAACGCCTGTTCGGCCTGGACCTGCGCCTGCGGCGCGTGCTGATCCTCGTCGACGGCAAGGCCAGCCTCGGCGAGCTGATGCGCCGCGCAGCCGGTATTCCGGATTTCGTCGAGACGCTGCGCACGCTCCTCGAGCGCGGCTTCGTCGCGCCGACCGGTGACGAAGCCCCCGCAGCCGATCACGAGGTCACGCGCCCGCTGCGCGACGACCCGCCGCCTGCCGCGGAGCGCTCGCCGCAGGCGCTGGTGATCGAGCTGGCGCGCCAGCTTCTCGGCAACCATGCCGAGCGCGTCGTCGCGCGGATCGAGTCTGGCGGTGCCGGCGCGGTCGAACTCGGCATGAGCGTGGATGCCTGCTACAAGCTGATCCGACTGACGATCGACGAGAAAAAGGCCGAGGATTTTCTGCGGCGCGCGCGACGGATTCTGGCGGCGGGTTGAGTCAGTCGCGCGACCGGCCGCGCCGATGTACGCGCCCGTTCGCATCGACCGCGAGGAACTCGACGTTTTGGCCGTGCAGGAACGCCAGCGCCTCCTCGACCGGCTTGAGCATCGCGATCGTCGAACACGCCCCGGCCGCCACCGCCAGTGGCGCGCATACCGACACGCACTGCCAGTGCGCCGCCGGCCAGCCGCTGCGCGCATCGAGGATGTGGCAGTAGCGTCGTCCGTCCTTGTCGAAGAAGCGCTCGTAGTCGCCCGAGGTCGCCACGGCCTCGTGCGCGATGTCGATCGCGCCGACCGCCGCCCCCGCACCGGCGCGCGGGTGCTGGATCGCGATGCGCCAGGGCGCGCCGTCGGGCTGGGCGCCGAACGCACGCACGTCGCCGCCGAGATTCACGAAGCCGTGCCGCGCGCCCTGCTCGATCAGCACCCCGGCGGCGCGGTCGGCGGCGTATTCCTTGCCGATGCCGCCGAAGTCGATCTCCATGCCGGCGTGCGGCAGCCGCAGGCTGGGTCGCCGCCACTCGACCCGGGACCATCCGACCAGGCCGAGCAGCGCATCGATCTCTTCTTGCGCCGGCACGCGGCCGCTGCGGAAGTCCCACGCACGACGCAACACACCCGAGGTCAGGTCGAACAGTCCGTCGCTCGCGGCATGCAGCCGCGCGCCGAAGTCGAGCAGCGCAGCGGTTTCTTCGTCGACGTCGATCGGCGCGCCGCCGGCAGCGCGGTTGATCATGGCGGTCACGCTGTCGTCGCGATAGCGCGAGAACTTGGCTTCGATCCGACGCACCTCGGCGATCGCCACGTCGGCCCACGCGCGCGCGGTCGCTTCGTCGCGCGCGTAGACGCGAACCTCGCAGCGCGAGGCCATCGCGCCGAACTCGATGCCGAACTGATCCAAGGTCTTTCGGGTGCCGTCCGCGCGCCGTGCTACGCGGACTTCTTGCGCTTCGCGGCGAAGGTTTTGCGGAACTTCTCGACCTTCGGCGCGACGACGAACATGCAATAGTCCTGCGCCGGGTTGTGCTTGAAGTACTCCTGATGGTAGTCCTCGGCACGGAAGTAGTTGGTGGCCGGGACGACCTGCGTGACGATCTCGCTCGCGCAATGCGGCTGAAGCTCGGCGATCACCTCTTCCGCGATGCGTTTCTGCTCGGGCGAGTGATAGAAGATCGCCGAGCGATACTGCGTGCCGACGTCGTTGCCCTGGCGGTTGAGCGTCGTCGGGTCGTGGATCGCGAAGAACACCTCGAGCAGTTCGCGGTACGAGATGCGATTCCGGTCGAACTCGATGCGGACCACCTCCGCATGACCGGTTGCGCCCTCGCAGACCTGCTGGTAGCTCGGCCGCTCGACGTGCCCGCCGGCGTAGCCGGACTCCACGTCCACCACGCCTTCGAGCTCCTCGTACACCGCTTCGAGACACCAGAAGCAGCCGCCGGCGAGCGTGGCGAATTCGTGGCCGGGGCGCGGGGCTTGCTGCAATGGGGATCGGATCGACATACGGTCTACGGTCTTGGCGGTGCGCGTTTGTCGCGAATGCGAAGGCGAGCTTACCCGCGTTGCACGCGACCACTGGCACCGACGCCGGAAAGAAAAAGCCCCGCGCGAGGCGGGGCTTCCGGTCTGCTCCGGTGCAACGATCAAGGCATGCGCCGGCGCATCAACCCGACCAGGGCAAGCCCGAGCCCCAGCAGGCCGAGCATGCCCGGTTCAGGAACATCGTTTCCGTCCCTGATGCCGTACAGGTTCACATGAGACAGTCCGCCGCCTCTCTCGAACACGTTGACGAAGGTCCACGTGCCGGCGCTGACGCCGTCGTTGAGCGCATAGACGAACCACTCGTCGGGCTGATTGCCCGTTCCGAACTTGAACCCGATAGCAATCGAGTCGTAGGTACTCCAAAGCGAGGGATTCAGGCTGAAGGTGCCGGTGGTGCCGGTCTGAGTCCACGAGGTCGCGCCGATGGACCCGTAGCCGACGCCGACGCCGTTGAT
>JBBIQI010000007.1:27982-37018 GCA_037442465.1 Burkholderiales bacterium | reverse complement strand
TCCCGCGTCCCCCGTGAAATATCCGGGCTAGGGCAGCACCGACTCGCCGGCGAACAGTTCCTCGACGCGCTCGCGCCGCCGCACGCAGTAGACGCGATCGCCGTCGACGATCACTTCGGCGGCGCGGCCGCGCGTGTTGTAGTTCGACGCCATGCTCATGCCGTAGGCGCCGGCGCTCATGACCGCCACGAGATCGCCGGGCGCGAGCGCGAGCGTGCGGTCGCGCGCGAGCCAGTCGCCGGACTCGCACACCGGGCCGACGACGTCGCACGCGAGCGCGCCCGAGTCGCGCGGCCGCACCGGCCGTACGTCCATCCATGCGTCGTACAGCGCCGGCCGCATCAGGTCGTTCATCGCCGCATCGACGATCGCGAAGTTCTTTTCGGTGCCGCGCTTGACGACGATCGTGCGCGCGAGTAGCGCGCCGGCGTTGCCGACGATCGAGCGGCCCGGTTCGACCAGGATCGTCTTGTCAGCATGACCGCGCGCGTCGACGCGCGCCAGCAGCGCCGCGATCAGCTCGCCGATGGCCGGTGGATCCTCGTCGCGATAGCGAATGCCGAGCCCGCCGCCGAAGTCGACGTGGTGCAGGCGGATGCCGTCGCGCTGCAGCTCATCGACCAGATCGAGCACGAGATCGGCCGCATCGACGTAGGGTTGCAATTCGGTGATCTGCGAGCCGATGTGGCAGTCGATGCCGACGATCTCGACGTGCGCCATCGCCGCTGCGCGGCGATACAGCGCCAGCGTGTCGCTCCAGGCCACGCCGAACTTGTTGCCTTTGAGTCCCGTCGCGATATAACGGTGCGTCTTCGGATCGACGTCCGGATTGACGCGTACCGACACCGGCGCGCGCCGGCCGAGCCGCGCGGCCACGCGCTCGATCATCGCCAGCTCGGCCTCCGATTCGAGGTTGAAGCACAGGATGTCGGCGGCGAGCGCCTGCGCGATCTCGTCTTCGGTCTTGCCCACACCCGAGAAGACGACCTTGCGCGGGTCGCCGCCGGCGGCGCGCACGCGCGCCAGTTCGCCGCCGGAGACGATGTCGAAGCCGGCGCCCAGCCGCGCCAGCAGGTCCAGCACCGCGAGGTTCGAGTTGGCCTTCATCGCGTAGCAGACAAGCGCGGATCGTCCCGCGAGGGCGTCGCGGTACGCGCGAAACGCCGCTTCGATCGCCGCCCGCGAATAGACGTACGTCGGCGTGCCGAAGCGTTGCGCGATCGTTTCGAGCGAGACGCGCTCGCAGTGGAGCACGCCGTCGCGCAGCGCGAAGGCGCCGACGGCCGGACTCGACGGACTCATTTTTTCTCGTCGGTCGACGCCGGGACGTCGGGCGTCTTGCGTTCGGGCGGCGGCACCGGTGGTTTCGGCGGGTACGGCCAGGCCGTGCCCTTGGGATAGCCGGGCAGGTACAGCGGGCCCTTCTGCCCGCAGGCGGCGAGCGACCAGGCCAGCGCCGCAGCCAATACAATCGTGCGCGTGCGACCAAGCATGCGGGCAATCTAACACGTGGCGATCAGATGACCGAATCCGAGTTCCTCGAGCTCGCCGAGCGCACGCTCGACGCGATCGAAGCAGCCGTCGAGTCGGCGCCGATCGACGTCGAGGTCACGCGCACCGGCAACGTCCTGACGCTGGAACTGGCCGACGGTTCCCGTGTCGTCATCAACAGTCAGGCACCGATGCAGCAGATCTGGGTCGCCGCCAGGAGCGGCGGCTTCCACTACGAGCGGCGCGAAGACGCGTGGCGCGACACGCGCGACGGCACGGAGCTGTTTGCCGCACTGTCGCGCATCCTTTCGGCGCAAGGTGCAACGCCGGTGTTGCTGCGGCCGCGTGCCTGATCAGAAGATCTGGTCGCGTACCTGCTCGTTTTTCTTCTGTTCTTCCGGCGGCAGCCCGTCTTCAAGACCGACGCTGGCAACGCCCTGACCGGGTGGATACTCCACGTAGTAGACCTCGCCGCCGATCGCGGTCACGCCTTCGGGCATCGCCATGATCTGCTCGGGGCGGTCGCGCAGCGCCACGCTCATGTATGACAGCCAGATTGGCAGCGCCAGCCCGCCGCCGGTTTCGCGCTCGCCGAGCGGGCGCGGCTGATCGAAGCCCATCCAGCCGACCGCGACCAGGCCGCCGCCGTAGCCTGCGAACCAGGCGTCGTGCGTGTCGTTGGTGGTCCCTGTCTTGCCAGCGATGTCCGATCGCTTCAGCGACGTCGCGCGCGCGGCCGTGCCGTAACGGGCGACGTCGCGCAGCATGCTGTCCATGATGAAGGCGTTGCGCGCATCGAGAACCCGGAGGTTTTCGTCGCCGGCCTTCAATGACTGCGCCTCCATCAGCACCTTGCCGTCGGCTTCCGTCACGCGGCCGATCAGGTACGGCCGGATCCGGTACCCCCCGGTGGCGAATACCGCGTAGCCGGTGAGCATCTGCCACGGCGTGACCGAACCCGCACCGAGCGCCATCGTCAGGTAGGCCGGATGTTTGTCGGCTTCGAAACCGAAACGCGTGACGAACGACTGCGCGTACTGCGGCGTGATCGCCTGCAGGATGCGGATCGACACCAGGTTCTTGGACTTCGCCAGTCCCTGGCGCATGCGCATCGGCCCTTCGAACTTGCCGTCGTAGTTGCGCGGCTCCCAGCCCTGGCCGCCTGTCATCGCCGGGTCGACCGTCAGCGGCGCATCGTTGATCAGCGTGCTCGGCATGAAACCTTTTTCGAGCGCCGCCGAGTAGACGAACGGCTTGAAACTCGAACCCGGCTGCCGCCAGGCCTGTGTCACGTGGTTGAACTTGTTCAGGTTGAAGTCGAAGCCGCCGACCAGTGCGCGGATCGCGCCGTCAGCGGCGTTGGCCGCGACGAAAGCCGCCTCGACCTGCGGCAGTTGCGTGATCTCCCAGGCCCCTTGCGCGTTTTGCGTCACGCGGATCACCGCGCCCGGAACGATGCGTCGCGTCGGTTGCGCCTTCGGTTCGAGCGAACGCGCGGCAAAGCGCAGTCCGGCTCCCTGGATGTTGATCGTCGCGCCACCTTGCAGCACGGCCCTGACGAGCCTGGGTGAGGCCTCGAGCACGACGGCCGGATACAGGTTCGGACTGTCGATCGCCTCGACCAGCGCATCCTCGATGCGCTGGTCGCGGACCTGCTCGTCCTTCGCGAGTTCGATGAATGCTTCCGGTCCGCGGTAGCCGTAGCGGCGGTCGTACTCGAGCACCTGCGCGCGCAGACCGTCATATGCCGCCTGCTGGTCGGCGCTGACCAGCGTCGTGTAGACGTTCAGTCCGCGGGTGTACGTCTCCTCGCGGAACACGTCGAACATCAGTTGGCGCGCCATTTCGGCCGCGAACTCGGCGTGCAGCCGGTGGCGGCCGTCGGGCTGCGACGCCGCCATCGCCGCGGGGCGCTGCCTGAACTCTTCCTTGACTGCCGCGTCGTGGGTCTTCTGATCGATGAACCCGAGTGCGAGCATGCGCGACAGCACGTATTGCTGCCGCGCCTTGGCACGACGCGGGTTGACCCAGGGATTGAAAGCGCTCGGCGCCACCGGCAGGCCCGCGAGCGTGGCGGTCTCGGCGACGGTGAGATCCTTCAGCTTCTTGCCGAAGTAGACCTGTGCGGCCGCCGAGAATCCGTAGGCGCGCTGCCCGAGGAAGATCTGGTTGATGTAGATCTCCAGAATGCGGTCCTTCGGCAGTGTCGACTCGATTTTCAGCGCGAGCGCGATCTCGTAGATCTTGCGGATGTAGCTGCGCTCTGAGCTCAGGAAGAAATTGCGCGCGACCTGCATCGTGATCGTGCTGCCGCCCTGCCCGCGGCGGCCGGACGCGAAATTGGCGACCGCTGCGCGCGCCAGCCCAGCGTAGTCGACGCCGCTATGTTGGTAGAAGCGGTCGTCCTCGGCCGCCAGCACCGCCTGCTTGAGCCGTTCGGGAACGTCCTTGATCTGGACGTAATCGCGTCGCTCCTCGCCGAACTCGCCGATCAGCACCCCGTCGCTGGTCCACACGCGCAAAGGGATCTTGGGCCGGTACTCGGTCAGCGCATCGATCGGCGGCAGGTTCGAGTACGCCACCGCAAACACGAAGACGAGCAGCAGTCCGGCCGCCACCGTGCCGCCCAGCGCAAGCGCCGCGCCGTACAGCACGATGCGACCGCCGAGCGTGCTCGCCCAAGCTCGCAGCCGAGCACCGATACCGGGGCTGTTCATTGCGGAGGACACGTGGATTGGATCGCTCGCGATCGCGACCGTTCAACTCGGGTCTGCGGGCGCCCGCGAGGCGGCGGTGAAGGGACGCGAATTATAGGCAACGCGTCCGCGCACATTGGTGACGCGCCGCTGGCGCGATTGGCGCGTGCATCGACGCATACAGCAATCGATGCCGGAATACCCAAAACCGGTCACTGTTCGTCCGTTCTCACGTCTTGTGCTCGCTTACAGTCTGTTGTTAGCATCTCACGTACCGTCCAATAATTCAGCGGTAAACGCGCGAAAAATAAAGAAATTTGAGGAGTCCGGCCCGCTCTTTTCGAAGGATCGACGGGTGGGTGCCAACGCCGGTTGTCGGTAATACTGCACGACAGGTTCATTCCAACTTCGAGTCGATCGCCACCACGGGAGCGCCGCCTTGGCCTTCGAGTTGCCCTTCACGTCGAAAGCGCCGCCGCTGATCGGTCTGGACATCGGCTCATCCAGCGTGAAGATCGTCGAGCTGTCGGATGCCGGCGGCGGCGTGATTCGGCTGGAGCGTTACTCGATCGAGCCGCTGCCACGCGGCGCGGTCGTCGACGGCAACATCGACAAGATCGACGTCGTCGCCGAGGCGGTCAAGCGCGCCTGGCGGCGCGCGGGCTCGCGCATCAAGAACGTGGCGATGGCGCTGCCGGCGTCGGCCGTGATCACCAAGCGGATCGCATTGCCGGCCAACCTGCGCGAAGAAGAACTCGAGATGCAGGTCGAAAGCGAGGCCAACCAGTACATCCCTTTCGCGCTCGACGAGGTGAGCCTGGACTTCCAGGTACTCGGTCCGATTCCGAACGCGCCGGATGACGTCGAGGTGCTGATCGCCGCGTCGCGCAAAGAAAAGGTCGAAGACCGGATGGCGGTCGCTCAGGCGGCCGGGTTGAAGCCGGTCGTCGTCGACGTCGAGTCGTACGCGATGCGCGCGGCACTCGAGCGGTTGATCGAACAATTGCCCAACGGCGGCGAAGGGCTCGTGATCGCGGTGTTCTACATCGGCGCGAACACGACCAGCGTGACGGTCATGCACGACGGCGAGGCGATCTACGAGCGTGAGCAGCCGTTCGGCGGCCAGCAGTTGACCGGCGACATCGCGCGCACTTACGGCATCCCGGCCGAAGAGGCCGAGCAGAAAAAGCGCAGCGGCGACCTGCCGGCGAACTACGAGAACGAGGTGCTGCGGCCGTTCATCGACACGGCGGTCACCGAAATCACGCGGGCGCTGCAGTTCTTCTTCACGTCCACACCGTACACGCGCGTCGACCAGATCATGCTGGCCGGCGGCTCGGCCGTGATCACGGGGCTGGCGGACGCGCTGATGGAGCGCGCGCAGGTGCCGACCTCCGTGATCTCGCCGTTCAAGGGCATGGAGATCGCGGCGAGCGTGCGCGAGAAGCAGCTTCGGCTCGACGCGCCGGCGCTGCTGACGCCGTGCGGGCTGGCGATGCGGAGGTTCGATAAATGAGAATCCGCATCAACCTGCTGCCGCACCGCGAGGCGCGGCGCGAGCGGCAGAAGAAGACCTTCTACGCGCTGACGATGCTCAGCTTCGTCGCGGGGATCGCTTTGGTCGGGCTCGTGTGGTCGGTGCTGCAGGGCTACATCGGCGCGCAGCAGGAGCGCAACCAGTACATCGAGAACGAAAACCGCAAGCTCGACGTGCAGATCAAGGAGATCGCGACGTTGCGCCAGGAAATCGAGGCGCTGCGGGCGCGCCAGCGCGCGGTCGAAGACCTGCAGGCCGACCGCAATCAGCCTGTTTACCTGTTGGACGAGCTGACTAAGCAGACGCCGGAAGGCATCTACCTGCGCGCGATCAAGCAGGAGGATCGCAAGGTCAACGTCACCGGGTGGGCCGCCTCGAACGAACGCGTCTCGGAGTTCCTGCGCAACCTGCAGAACAACTCCAAGTACCTTGAGCGACCGGAGCTGGTGGAGATCAAGATCGCCGGGCAGACGCCGCAGAACGTCCAGCGCCGGCTTTTCGAGTTCTCGCTGAATTTTTTCCTGCGGCCCACCCCCGAGCGCGCGCAGCTTCAGCAGGCGGCCCGGGCCCCCGCGCAGCGTCCGGGCCAGCCCGCGCCGGGCGCGGCGCCGAAGAAGCAGTAACGCGGCCACAGCGACGAGGAGAGCATGGCCAACGCCCGCGACATCGTGTCCCAGTTCCAGGGCCTGACGCTCGAGAACGTCGGCACCTGGCCACTGCTGCCGCGCGTGACCGTATGGCTCGTGGCGATCGTGGCCTGCGGCGCGCTCGGCTGGTTCCTGCTGTGGAGCAAACAGGTCGAGGAGCTGGAGCGACTGCGGCAGGCCGAGTCGCAACTGAAGGACCAGTACAGGAGCAAGCTGCAGCAGGCGATCAATCTGGAGGAGCTGCGCAAGCAGAAGGAGCAGGTCAGCCAGTACGTGTTGACGCTGGAGAAGCAGCTTCCGAGCAAGGCGGAGATGGACGCGCTGCTGTCCGACATCAACCAGGCCGGCATTGGACGCGGCCTGCAGTTCGAGCTGTTCCGTCCCGGGCAGACGAACCTGAAGGAGTACTACGCCGAGCTGCCGATCGCGGTGAAGGTGTCGGGTCGCTATCACGATCTGGGCGCGTTCACCAGCGACATCGCCAATTTGCCGCGGATCGTGACGCTGAACAATCTGCAGATCCAGACCGGCAAGGACGGGACGCTGTCGCTGGACGCCACCGCCAAGACCTTCCGCTACCTGGACGAAGAGGAACTCGCGGCCCAGCGCAAAGCGCGCCAGGCGGCTGCGGCAAAGAAGTGACGGATCGCCGATGAGAATCCTCCGCTTGACGCTGTGCCTTGCCGCGGTCGCGTTCGTCGCCGGCTGCGGTTCGTCCGACGAGAAACAGATCCAGCAGTGGATGGCCGAGGTCAAGGCGTCGATGAAGCCAACGACGCAGCCGGTGCCGGAGCCGAAGGAGTTTTCGCCGTACGCCTACGAGGGGCGCGGCGCGGTCGATCCGTTCGACCCGCAGAAAATCGCGATGGCGGTCGCGCGCCAGCAGCAGGCCCGCGTCTCGGCTTCGGCAATCAAGCCCGATCTGGAGCGCCGGCGCGAAACGCTGGAAGGATTTCCGCTCGATCAGATCCGCATGGTCGGCATGATGCGGCAGGGGGGAGCCAACGTCGCCTTGCTCGAAACCAACGGCGCCACGCATCTGGTGCGCGTCGGCAACTACGTCGGGCAGAACTTCGGCCTGATCACGCGGATTACGGAAACCGAAGTCCAACTGAAGGAAATCGTGCAGGACGCTGCCGGCGAATGGGTCGAGCGGCCCGCCAAACTCGAATTGCAGGAGGCTGCGGCACGCCAGCAGCCGGGGAGCAAGCGATGAGGATCTCGATGAAAACCTTCTGGAGCGCGGCGGCGTTCGGCTGGTACGCCGCCTTGTCGCTGTTGCCGTCGGGCGCCTGGGCGCAGGCTGCCGCGGCGAGCAACAGCATCGAGCGCATCGATGCGACCCAGACCGGTACCAGTGTCGTGCTGACGATCCAGTTGAAGGACGCGGCCCCGGGCGTGCCGCCGAGCTTTTCGGTCGCCAATCCGGCACGCATCGCGATCGACCTGCCGCAGACGATCAACAACCTGGGCAAGAACCTGGTCGAGATCAACCAGGGCGACTTGCGGTCGGTCAACGTCGTGCAGGCGCAGGGCCGCTCGCGGGTCGTGCTGAATCTGCGGCGACAGGTCACTTACGCGATCACCGCCGACCGCAACACGATCCAGGTCGCGCTCGGCGCATCGGCCGACACGAGCACCTTCCGCGCGGCCGAGGCGCCGGCTGCAGCGCCTGCGGCGGCGCCGGCCGAAACGGTGCGAACGCTGCGCGGCATCGACTTCCGCCGCGGGGCCGAAGGCGAAGGCCGCGTGGTCGTCGACCTGTCGGATCCGAACACGAGCGTCGACATCCGCCAGCAGGGCCAGACCGTGGTCGTCGACTTCCTGAACACCGCGCTGCCGGAGGCGCTGCGCCGCCGGCTCGACGTGACGGACTTCGGCACGCCGGTCACGCAGGTCAACACGTTCCAGCAGGGCAACAACGTTCGCATGGTGATCGAACCGCGCGGCCTGTGGGAGCAGAACGCCTATCAGAGCGATACGCGCTTCGTCGTCGAGGTCAAGCCGGTCAAGGAGGACCCGTCGCGGCTGTTCCAGGGCACGCGCCAGGGCTATCAGGGTGAACGCCTGTCGCTGAACTTCCAGAACGTCGACGTGCGCTCGCTGCTGCAGGTCATCGCCGACTTCACGAACCTGAACATCATCACCAGCGACTCGGTGCAGGGCTCGATCACGCTGCGACTGAAGGACGTGCCGTGGGACCAGGCGCTCGACATCATCCTGCAGAGCAAGGGCCTCGACATGCGCAAGAACGGCAACGTGATCATCGTTGCCCCGCGCGACGAGCTGGCCACGAAGGAGAAGCTCGAACTCGAAGCGCGCAACCAGATCGCGGATCTCGAGCCGCTGCGCACCGAGAACTTCGTCGTCAACTACCAGAAGGCCGACGACGTGCGCAAGCTGCTGGTCGACGAGAAGCAGCGGCTGCTGTCCAAGCGCGGTAGCGTCGTCGTCGATCCGCGCACGAACCAGCTTTTCGTGCAGGACACGGCCGCAAGGCTCGAGGAAGTGCGGCGGCTGCTCGCACGCATCGACATCCCCGTTCCGCAGGTGCTGATCGAAGCGCGCATCGTCGAAGCCGACGACAAGTTCAGCCAGAACCTCGGCGTGCGCTTCGGCTTCGCGCGGATCACCAACGGGGAGTGGGTCAACGCCGGCGCGGGCA